>DMKD01000288.1 GCA_003454605.1 Spirochaeta sp.
AAGCACGAGGTCGGCATCACCGAATGATGATGCGAAATCATCAAGCAGGGCCTCAGTTCGGGAATAGGTATGACTCATGAAATCAACGACTATCCTCCGGTCGGGGTAAAAATCACGCAGCCCTGCAATCGTTGTTTTTATGGCTGCGGGGTGATGTCCGTAATCATCCATAATGACGATACCGCCGGCTTCTCCTACTATTTCGCTGCGGCGTCTCGTTCCACAGAATTTAACGAGACCTGAAGCAATACCTTCAGCGGCATCACCCGAAAAGCCTTCTTCATCAAGCAGGCATTGAATAAGTGCTGCTGCTGCAGTTGAATTGAGGATATTATGCCGTCCCGGAACCTTCAGGGTAAAAACAGTTTCTCCATATCGGGCTATGTTGAAACGCAGCTCACCGGAGCGTTTCGCAGATGATGTAATTCTGTAATCACCCTCAGCATTGAAACCGTAGGGAATGAGCCTCAAATCACTCCTTTTCTCAGCTATCAGCACCGAAGCCTCAACGGCGCCGGCATTATCAGCACAGTATATAACCGTTCCATTCTCAGGCAGCCGTTCTGCATATTCGATAAAGGCAGAGAGAACATCCTCATAATCACGATAGTAATCGAGGTGATCGGCTTCAACACTCGTGATAATAATGTAATCAGGATGGAAATTCAGGAAATTACGCTTATATTCACAGGTTTCGGCAATGAAATACCTTTCTCCCATAACGTAGGTTGAACGCCCGCCGAAATTTGCTGCTGCTGACCCCGTCAGAACTGATGCGGGAAGATCAAACTCTTTCATTATCGTTCCGGCAAGGGCAGTGGTTGTGGTTTTACCGTGTACACCGGCTATACCAGCGGCAACAGGCTCGAGTGACATGCAACCAAGAGCCTCGGCATAGCTGAGGATATTAATCCCGCGCTGCTTTGCTTTGAGAATCTCAGGATGTGTCTCGGGAGAATATGCTGCCGAATGTACAAGCAGCTCTGCACCCTCAGGGATATTTGATTCACTGAATCCCTCATAGACAGGGATACCCAATTCATGAAGTATGACATCAGTATAAAATTTTTCTTCAACATCTGATCCGGTAACAATGGCGCCGCGAGAACGGAAAATCTCGGCAAGCGCCGTCATCCCGGTTCCCTTTATTCCAACAAAATAAATAACCGAATCGTTGAGTTCGGGCAATAAGTTTTTACTCATAGGGCATACTAAATTAATTCACGAATAAATTCAATTATTACCGGTTTATAGATAATGAGGATAATTACCGATATAATAACAATATGAATAAATTTTTGGAACTTAATCCTGATAATTACGGCCGGGCACGGTCATTCTGGATAAAGCTGCTCCAGCTGAGCACAAATGTGTATATCAAATTTGTACGGGATGCGGGCTTTGCGCGTGCGGGCATTCTTGCATATAACACTCTTCTGGCGGCAATTCCCTTTGCAGCCCTGGTTATTTCACTGATGAACGCATTCGGCGCCCTTGATTCGGTTCAGGATCAGATTATGGATTTCATTGTCCATATTCTTATTCCCACACGTCAGGCTGAGGTTAAGGCAATATTTGATCAGTTTCTTGAAGGCTCTAATACTCTTGGAGTAGTCGGCCTCGTTTTCTTTGCATTTACAAGTATAATGCTTTTAAACTCCGTTAGTAAAAACCTGAATGCAGTCTGGGGCAGCAAGGTGAAAACTAATTTTATCAATAAATTCACTACCTACGCATCGGTAATTATATTCGGTTCACTGCTGCTTGCAGCTTCAACCACATTGACTTCGCGGTTCTCATTCATGGAAAATGAAAATGTGGCGGTGATCGGCATTATTATTATGCGGTTTGCTCCCTACATTTTCGATTTCTTTGTAATAATGCTGATCATAGGCCTGACCCCTTCGGGCAAGATTCAGCTTAGATACCTTCTCCTTGTTTCATTCGTGGGCGCAATACTCTGGGAACTTCTAAAATATGGTTTTTTCAATTTATCGGGCAGAGTCCTGCGAATGTCGATAATCTACGGCTCGATAGCGATAATTCCGATATTTCTTTTCTGGATATATGTAATCTGGACAATAATCATAATAGCGATGGAAACAGCCTGGGTTCTTCAGCATAAACATAAAGCATGGATGGGTACAACATTAACCGAGATGAGTCCCGATCAAAGGTTAATTTTTGGAACAGAATTATTCATGCTGGTTGCAGAAGCCTATGATATCGGTGAAAAACCGCCAGCGATTGTCCGTCTTGCAGTAAAACTTTCGGTATCGGTCAGTGATGTGCGTGAGATGGCTGACGTCCTCATATCAAAGAACCTTCTTATGACGACAGGAGATGATGGGCAGTCCCTGCTGCCGGCTCGCAGTTTATCGAAAATAAAAACAGTCGATCTTATATCTGCAGTCTACGGGAGGGGGAAAAACCATGAACCGGTCTCAAAGATTGTCAGCCAGATTGAACTCTTTTACGGAGCAGGTATAAAAGCGATTGAAACCGGCAGCGTTGCCGACCTGCTGACTGAACAACCGGAATAATCCGCAAATTCATTCATGCGCAAAAAACCCGGTCCAAAAAAAGGGGCTTCCTTTTTCGGCCGGGTTTTCTATTAGTTCCGTAAAAACGGAAGATCTTACAGAGCTGCTACAGCTTCTGTCATCTTGCCTCGGGCTACTGCAACCTTGCACTGCTTGCAGATCATAAACTTCTTTTCGTCTTTTTCATATTCATAAAGAACCTTAATACCGGTTCTGCCGCATACAGGACAATCGCCTCTGCCGTTGCTTTCAAGTTCACGAATACCAAAACCTCTATGTGCTTTTGACATCATTATCTCCTTAACCATTTACCTTTCAGGTCAGTCAATATACCTTTGATAAATTAAAAAGTCAACAAGCTCACCTAAATTCAGGCACAGTGATTGATCTTTTATGCCCCGGCTTTTATCATC
>DMKD01000158.1 GCA_003454605.1 Spirochaeta sp.
CATCGGCAGGATAGATAGCCTCTGCCAGACGACCGCCCTTTATGCCTGACAGATGCTTGCGAATTGTATTTATTTCAGCAATCTCAGCGCCGCATTCAAGCAGCAGCTTAGTTGTCTCCTGTTTATCAGCCAGACTGCACTGCTGGTCATCATTACCGAAAGGCAGGCACAGCAAGGCTGAACCTCCGCCTGATATCAGGTTGATTACAAGCGTTTTTTCATCGGCAGATCGTGCAAGACTTATAATCTGCTCAGCTGCTTTAACAGAGTTTTCGTCCGGAACGGGGTGTCCCGATTCAATTGTCTTTATGATGGAAAGCTCTTCGGTGTGTCCGTATTTGACGGTTATCAGACCTTCAGTAATCCAGTCCCCAAGTATTGCCTCAACGGCTTTAGCCATACGGGCGGTGGCTTTACCTGTCCCGATTATGATAACACGGGCATAGGCCGAAAGATCGTATTCAACCTTATTATCAGGCAGTGATACAGTAAAAAGGCTCTCATCAAGACGACACTGTGTAAGAAGCATTGATTCCGGATCTACGCGCTTTACTGCTGCTGAAAAAATCTCTACAAGGTCTTTCTTGTAATCACTGCCTGAATTCATAAGGTCTCCTATCTTTAATGATACGTTGTACCAATCACCTTCTCAGGCAACCAGGTTATTATCCCCGGGAATACTATACATAATATCAGGACCACCATTATAATCAGCACAAATGGTACAACCCCTCGAATTATATCAGCCATAGTAAGTCCAAGTTTCGGATCAGCTGTCCCCTTGAGCACAAATATGGACATAGCCATTGGAGGCGTCTGAAAGGCCATCTGCAGATTAATACAAATCATCATTCCCGCCCAAAGCGGATTGAAACCAAGTTGGGCAAGTATCGGAGAAAAAATAGGAACGATAATAAAAACAATTCCTATCCACTCGATAAACATTCCAAGTAAAAAAACTATAAGCATTATTACCGCAAAAGACGCCCATTTACCGCCGGGAACCGACAGAATTAGATTAGATACAACTTCACCCGATCCGGCGCTCATGAATATGCCTACAAAAGCATAACACAGGGCTGCGATTAAAACAACAAAAGAGCTTACCCTGAGAGTCTCTATAGCAGCATGCTTAATTAGTCCCCAGCTGAATTTCTTGTAGATTATTGCGAGAATTACAGCGGCCAGACTTCCAACAGCTGCAGCTTCAGTAGGCGGTGCTATACCGGAAAATATTGTTCCAAGAACAGCCAGGATTAATAGAACCGGGGGAAGAAGTGATTTTAACAGCTTGACAAATTTGGCTGCTGAGAATGGTGTTATCTCATCAGCCGACATTGCAGGACCAGCTTCCGGCTGTAAACGACATCGTATAGTGATATAGGCAATATAGAGGCCGGATAACATCAACCCGGGAAGGATTGCTCCCATAAACATCTGTCCAATGGAGAGTCCTGCCTGTGGTGCGTAGACTACAAGCATTATACTCGGAGGTATCAGAATACCAAGAGTACCGGCAGCAACAATAGAGCCTGCGGCAAGAGGTTTATTGTAACCCCTTGCTATCATGGGTCCCAGCGCAATCAGAGTAAGTATCGTTACAGATGCGGCAATTACTCCCAGGCATGCTGCAAGTATTGTACCGAAAATAACGGTGACAATTGCAAGTCCGCCTTTTAAACCGCCTAAAGCTTCATATAAGCTCTCATATAAAGTTTTTGTGATACCCGAATGCTGAAGAATCACTCCCATGAAAGTAAAAAGCGGAACTGCAAGATACGGATAGTTTAGAGAAAGACCATAAAATCTGCTATAGAGTATATGAAAAGTAGTTTCAGGACCGAAGATTAAAAAACCCACGATGAAAGAAACACTTCCGATTACAAATGCAATAGGGAAGCCTGTTAAAACAAGAGCAAAGACCCCCCCCAACATCAAAAAGGTTACGAGTTCAGCGCTTATATCAATCAATTTTCTCTCCCTTTATTACAAAATAAAAATCGCGGATAAATTTAGCCAAGCCCTGAAGTACAAGCATGAGCAGTCCCAATGCAAATACAATTCTATAAGGTGTTGCCGGTGGATACCAGAAGCTGTTGAACATTACTTCATTTACTTTTATAGCCTTTATTGACCATTCTATCGCCATTTTCAACATCACTATCATCAGCGGGAAAAAGAGAATCAGTGAACAGATAACATCCATCAGGGCCTGTTTATGCTCGGATAGTTGACTGTAGATAATATCTACCCTTGTATGCGAATTATGCAGATAAGTGTATGAGGCTCCAATCAGATAAAGCACGCCGCCGGCCATACAGAGACTGTCATAAGCCCAGATGGTCGGTGCACCGAAAAAGTGTCGTGAAATTGTTTCATAGGAACCTATAAGAACTAGAAGCACAGCAAACCACTTACCAACCTGACCGGCTTTTTCACTTATCATATCAATCGTTTTTATCATTTTCCTTAAAAAAGACATGCTATGACTCCTTAAAAAATGAGCCCTTGATTCCAAGAAAACAAGGGCCCTTTAGTCTGAATTAGTTTTTAATGAACAGCGTTGTATGCTATTCCAAATTCTTTCATTGAATTATAAATCTTACCGAATATTGGATCTTCAGTTGCTGATTTTTCTTCATAAAAAGCTGCTGCTTCAGCAGTTAAGGCTTCTTCAATATCTGATGGAACCTTATAAACTTCAGTTCCGGCTTCTTTGAATTTATCTACAGCGTTTACTGATTCAAAAACAAGGTATTCATGCTGAGCCTGAGACCATTTATCAATTTCAGCACGTACAATTTCCTGAAGATCTTTTGGAAGCTCATTAAAGGCATCTTTGTTAACAAAAAATACCTGTGGATCACTTGGTGCTCTTGTGGGTGAAAGATAAAGGTAAGGTGCTACTTCATTAAAATGCATGTTCCAGTTAGTTGCAAGGGTTGAATACTCGAATGCATCAATTGTTCCTCTCTGCATTGCTTCATAACACTCACTACCCGGAATAATTACAGTTGCCGCTCCCATTCTTTTGAGAACTTCACCGCCGTCGCCCATACATCTTGCCTTTAGGCCTTGAATATCAGCCATACTCTCAAGTTTAACCTTTGAATGAAAGAAAACTTCTTCTGGAAGCGGTGAAAGTGCACCGGGGAAAGTCATTACATTGTAGCCTTCCATCATTTCATTCATCAAATCTGCACCGCCGCCATAGTTAAACCAGGTTCTTAATGCCTCTCCGGGAAGTCCGCCGGGTCTGGAGCTGATCAAACCTGCTGAAGGCCATTTATCAAGGTTGTACATCGGACAAGTATAGCCCATCTGAAGAACACCTTCATTTATTGCATCAAGTTCTTTGTACGCAGGCACAATTGACCCGCCGACAAAAGGTTTTACCTCTAGTCTGCCGCCGCTTGCCAGGGTAATCGCTTCACAGCATTTATCATGAAAGATCTGTGACGGATCAGTTGCAGGACCATGCCCTGAAGATTTCCAGACAATCTTTTCAACTTTTTGGACGGGTTCTCCACCGGCAGCTGCCGGTTCATCTTTTGCACAAGATACCATTCCTACAGCAAGCATAACTGCAAGCAATAGCATTAACGCATTTTTTTTTCTTAACATCTTTTCCTCCTGAAAATATTTTCTAAGAATCAGCATCTCTAAAGCCGATTCAGAAATCCAAATAGATCATACTTCCTGTACTGTTATGAAAAAACTTACTGCTGTTTTCCTGCAGCCTGTCCATTCCAATTTTACCCGTACAGTGTGAAACTCCCAGTAATTCAATGTTTTCTCTGATTAGATAATTGATAGAAGTATCAAGACCGACCCCGGATGACTCAACAAGATGAGTGCCGCCTAAAACTGCATAAATCGGTTTGTCGAATACAGAAGCTACAGTATCCAGCATGTTTTTTACTCCTGGATGAGAGCAGCCCAGTATCACGACAATACCATTGGGTGTATCAATCGCCATTAAAACCTCATCGTTAAAAGGATCCGAAACAAACTCATCGTCTTTCCAGATTTTGAATCTTGGATTGATCTTCTCATCCTCATTATCACGCAGAAAATCAGTTATGATATAGATTCCGTCTTTCACTTCAGTTTTACGATGATCAATAAATCGATAGTTAATTTGACGAGAGATTAAATCGTCTTCTGTGAAGTTATTCCCAAGATATTCATATGAATTATTCCGGTATCCGTATTTTTTATCAAAAAACCCTTTTCCAATAAAAAGATCTAAACCGGAAAACCTGTCAGCGAATGGAAGCAGTCCGCCGGAATGATCATAATGGCCATGACTGATAACTACAGCTTCAAGATCCTCAAGACTGATCTGCAGTTGTTCAGCGTTATAGATAAAAGCATCTGTCTGTCCCAGATCAAAAAGAATCTTTGTATTATCTTTTTCTATACAGAAAGAAATACCATGTTCAGTTTTTAATCCAAGATGCTCACCCTGGCTATTTTCTATCAAAGTAGTTATTTTTAACGACATCGTGCTTTTCAGCTCCTAAATATTTAATTGCTGTTCATGGATTCTTTTATATCTTTGACAGCATTGTTCAGATGCATAAGCATTGCTTTTTCTGCTTTTTCTGCATCACCGGCCTTTATTGCCTCTAATATTGCCTTATGCTCACTGACGGTTTTTTCAATTCGTCCCGGTACATGCAGACTCGAAATCCATCCTTCAGGAAGGGACTTTGTCATAGTCCTCATAATAAAATACAGAGTTCTGCTCTTGGTTGATTTAGCAAGCAGCGTATGAAATTTCTCATCATACTTAATTAAAGAACTTGTACTTCCTTCGTTTATGCTCGCTTCAAACTCGCTGCATGCAGCTTCGAGCTTATCGATATCATTTTTATCAGCTCGTTCTGCTGAATGAGCAGCCGCTTTCGGATCAATAATCAATCTTACATCGAAATGATCAAGGATTGATTCTTCATTAGTTCGCAGCCAGTCCTGAAATGCTTCAAGCTCATGATGAATCGAATCAGCGATAAAAATGCCCTTACCATGCTTCACCGAAACATAACCTGTTGCTTCAAGGATTCTGACCGCCTCTCTTATTGAAGATCTGCTGACCTCAAGTTTTCTTGTCAGCTCGTTCTCCGAATAAAATTTGTCACCGGGTTTGAATCCGTCTTCAGAAATCATCTGTTTAACGGCATCAATCACTCTGTCCGAAAGTCTGATCTTTTTAATAGGTTCCATACACGCCTCTTGTTTAGACAACTTATCTTCAGACATCTTCTCATCAGACAAGTTGAATTGTATATCTGACAGCTATATCTGTCAAGTTTTTTTTATTATAAAGTTACTATAATCTTTATTATTCTTCATCTACCTCTATTGATATTATAATTCTTCCGATCTCTTCACTCAGTTTTCTCATTTCGGACGCGACAATCTTGAACGGATTACCCGCACTGCCAAGACGTGCAGCCTGAATAGAACCGTTAAGCGATAATATTCCCATTCGCTCTGATATATCCTGAATTTGTTTTGATATTTCTGTTACTGTTTCATAACGCTTTTTCTGTTCAATATCACGCGATAATTCTTCAGTAATGATAACTGCTGCCATCTTCTGAATTGGTTTCACAACCTCGGGCTCCCCGCCTATGCCAATACAGCAAATTCGTTTCCCATTGAAAGTTACTGCGCCGTTATAACCCGGAAGCGCTCCCGACATTGATTCAGCCATCTCTTTTGAAATGGCAATTTCATCAACTTCACCGCGCATAATTCTCTGGCCGCCCTCATGAATAGTATTTATCCGTGCGGGATCATCGGAGCTGATTACATTTCCATCTTTTCCCATGATATTAACTTTACCGTTTGTTATTTCATGAATTATTTTTGTGATATTATTTGCTAATTCAACAGGCAGAGTTTCGCCATATGAATTGAATTTATTCACGTACCGCCTCCTATGGGTTTATAAGCAACATGTATGCTCATCAGACATGTTGCTTATGATAAGAGATTATAGTACTTCTGTCAAACATTATTGATTACCCCAGCCCGAATAAAACAGGGTAGCAGTTTAGCCATATTTTTATTAAAATGGAATCCTTTAATTATGATAACACATAGTATTT
>DMKD01000129.1 GCA_003454605.1 Spirochaeta sp.
TAAGTTTCCGCAGATTCAGGTGTGGAAATGTTTTCAGGACCTCTATGCAGTAATCGGCACCGAAGAAAATATTCATCTTCGTTTCAGTAACATCCTGGATGATATATGAAATCCTACGGCGCTCAAGCTTGGCAATTATTGCGTCACAGTATTCCATCCGGGTTGTGTGCAGGACCAGTCTCC
Organism: Spirochaeta sp.; assembly: GCA_003454605.1. Taxonomy (GTDB): domain Bacteria; phylum Spirochaetota; class Spirochaetia; order UBA9216; family UBA9216; genus Thalassospirochaeta. The sequence continues at coordinate 184 of DMKD01000129.1, forward strand.
TGAGTCCTTTATTGTATTCATACAGATGATGTGCAAAAACTCTCATATAACCCCCAGTGTAGTTAATTGGTATTAACTTCTATATGCGTAACTTTATTAGATGGGTCTAATTTTGTCAATATAGTCAAGTGGCTTTTTCAGAAAATAATTTTTGTTTTGAAAGAAGCTCCGTACCTTACGAAAACAATCTAATCTCTGCTTTCCAGACTCATCATCAGAAAACCGCTGAATGCTGCATTTGACTCTCTCAGACTTTCATCAACAAGTTCTTTCATCTCATTCACCTGCTCGCGGTATGCTGCATAGAATTCATAGGATGCCTTCGGGCTGTATTTTATCCCTTCAAGCTCAAGAAAATCTATAATTCCCTTCACAGTTGTGGGTTTAATGAAAACTTCGTAGTCAGGCCGGTAGTAAACAAGGCAGACGGTAAGCAATGTCCATTTTGCAAGCTTGTATGGAAGAAGTACAGCAATCATCTGCTCAAAACCCCTTTTCTGATCACCGTGGAGGGAATTCTTCAGGCCGTCTGCAAGCATGTCCCGTTCATCGATGGTTAGGTCCTTTAATAAATCACGGAACTTTGGTTTTTCAAAAACTGAAACCATTGATGATGATGTAACTATCTTTCTCATAGATTCAAGAACCGCATCGGTATTGGCGAATTCATCTTCAGCCAAACCTTCCTGCGTCATCTTCACCATCTTATTCATCTTATGTTTTTTACCGATTTCAAGCATCTCAGGCGATGCGAACCCCTCGGGATATCGTGATAAAAACATCTTTTCAGCTAATTTCAGTTTTTCTCTGTTCATATGATCAGAATAACATTTTTTGAAGTATTTGCAATGATAAATGTGATAGCCGAAAACCGCTTGTTTTAAATCAAAGAGGAGCCTATATTATTACAATGATGGAAGATAAACAGCGGGAAATCTATTCAAAAGCACGAATCAGAAAGGATAAAAACTTTGACGGCCGGTTTTTCTTTGCAGTAAAAACTACTGGAATATTCTGCCGGCCTTCATGCCCGTCGCCTCTTGCAAAGGAAGAAAATGTAATATATTTGAACAACATGTTCGAGGGACTTGAGCATGGGTTTCGCCCCTGTCACCGGTGCAGGCCTGATCTGAATATTGAATACCACAACTCATACATATCGGGATCAGAAACAGTAGAACGGGCACTCAAACTTATCTATGAAGGATATCTGAATTATCACTCTATCGAAGAACTTGCAGCATCGCTATATATTTCGGAACGACAACTGCGGAAGCTTTTCGTCGATAGTATCGGCCTGCCTCCCGTTAAGGTCGGTCGTTATCATAAAGCGGTATTTGCACGGAAGCTTATTCTCAGTTCGGCACAATCAATTACTGATACCGCGTTTGCCTCGGGTTTCAGATCAACAAGACAGTTTAATTCCACATATCGTGAAGTTTTCGGTGAATCACCTTCAGAGACCCGCAGACAGAGGACAAATTTAAGCACGGGAAAAACCAGTATGATGCTGAGATACAGGGGTGCGTTAGATTTCAACCTGACCCTTGCCTTCATGAAGCCCCGGCTGATAAAGGGCGTTGAGCTGATTCGGGATGGATCATATATACGAACCTTCCGTACTGAGCATTCCAGCGGATGGTTCTCCGTCTGTGACCGCCCCGAGCTTTCAGCCCTTGAATTGTCAGTACATAGTGATGATGTGCGCTGCTATATGGAACTGTACTACCGGGTCAGGAGGATGTTTGACCTTGATACCGATTTTACAGCAATCAAAACCCAGCTTGGAGCTGATCCGCTGCTGCGGCGTGGAATGACTGACGGCCGGGTGCCGAGGCTGCCTGCCGCATTCGACCCCTTCGAGTTTGTAATCCGTGCAATACTAGGGCAGCAGATTACAGTCAAAGCTGCAACCACCCTTGCGGGACGAGTCGCCGAAACAGCAGGAGTCGAATGCGGGGAAGCGCCCGAGGGACTGCATTATTTCTTCCCGGCAGCTGATGAACTTGCAGCTACAGATATTACCGACATAGGAATAACGACCACAAGGCAGCAGACAATTCGGAACGCCACTGATGCTGTAAAGTCAGGGGCGGTGAGCCTTTCCTCCGTACAGAGTATGGAAGAGTTCACCCGGGACTTTATCAGCGTGAAAGGGATAGGTGCCTGGACCGTTAACTATACTGCGATGCGTGGGCTCGGCATGAAGGATGCCTTCCCGGCGGCGGATTTAGGCATCATCAAAGCGATGACGCCGACCGAGGGGAAAAAACCGTCAGTGAAGCATATAGAGGCCGCGGCAGAAAAATGGCGGCCGTACCGGTCATATGCAGCGCTCTGTTTATGGAGGATTACATGATGTATTACACAAGGTTTAACACAGAATTATGCGAGATTATTCTGGTCGGAAATGAGAGCGGGCTTAAATGCTGTGAACTCAACAC
>DMKD01000400.1 GCA_003454605.1 Spirochaeta sp.
CTACCCGGTAGTGATGGGCGATATGAGCATACCAGCCGCTCCTCTAGGCAGTTTCTATCCCGGACTGTTCAGCGAAATTAAAACCGGAAAAGTACCTGAGATCAATCAGGCTGATATTTCATTCATCAGCGGACTTATTGTCCCAATGGCCGTACTCTATACTGATGATGATACTATAGAACTGCTCAGTCTCGACTATATTAATCAGGCCGTTCAGATGAATGAAAAATCGGTTCTCCCTCTCTACCTCAGAGGATATATAAACGAGCGAAACGGACGATATGATGAGGCTCTTGCCGATTATTCGGCTGCTCTCGAACTCGACCCTTCCTGTTATCCGGCTGAAATCGGTACTGCCCATATTTACATCAGAACCGGGCAGCATAATGCAGCCGTAGAGATCATGGATATGCTTTCAGCACAATATCCTTATTCAATCGACATCCTCACAACAGCCGCTGAAGCACGTTTTCTAATAAGCGATTATAACGGCGCTCTTGACTATACCTCCGAAGTTCTCAGGATCGCTCCTGATGACCCCGCTATTCTGCTGTTAAGGGCAAAAATCTTTCTTGAGCAGGAGAATATTCAGCAGGCAGGCCGACTTATTGAGGTATTACAGAGGATGAAAAGTGAAGAAATTGATTTCTACCTTGTTAAATCTGAAATGGAACGGGCGGGAGGCGATAATCTAAGTGCGCTGAATACCCTGGAGAAGGGCAGAAAGAAATATCCCGATAATAAAGAGATTGAAGAGGCATTCGGCGCAATTCTCATGGTAACCGGAAGGCGTGATGAAGCCCGCGAGATACTCACCGGAGACGGCGGCACCGAAGATACAGGTGCTCAGGGTCTTATAGTTTTAATTGAAGATGCTATCGAAATGCAGGACTGGAAGGCTGCAGAAGAATATGCAGGTAGGCTTAGTGAAGCTGATGATTCTTTGAAAAGCGGCGCAGCGATATGGCAGGTATGGTACAGGCAGGATGATTTTGCAGCGGCTCTTGTGGTGGCTGAGAGTCTATATGAAAAATATCCTGATTCGACAGACTCCGCCATCATATACATCAGAACACTTTTAAGTATGAATCGACGGCTTCAGGCCGAGAGGATCCTTGATAAGAAGATTCCCCTTGAGAAGGATGCGGAGAAACGTTCCGAACTGTATTACCTCAAAAGCCGTGCCGATGATACAGAAGAGACTCAGCTGCAGTCGCTGCGGTCGGCCCTGTTTGAGAATCTGCAGAACATAGAAGCATTAATCAGTATTTCTATCCTCTATACTGAGATGGGGGATGTTCGTAAGGCATACCGGTATATCAAACAGGCAGCGGCCATTGATTCTGAAAACGAAGAGATTAAAATCAGAATGGCTGAAATAGAAGGACTGCTGCAGTAATGCAGAGAACAACGGGTTCATCTGTCTGCATAGCAGTCATCTTCATCCTTTTTTCAACGACTGCGGCTGCCGGTATTGATGCAGATAGCCCTGAAGCCTCCCCCTGGTTCAATATGCTGGGCGCGGACATTAACAGGGTTGAAGCTGTATTCGGAAAGACTTACGTCGAAATACCGCCTGCACAGCTTGAAAGCCGTGCAGACAGGATAATCTGGTATGCTCCCGGCCTTACGCTCTGGTTTTCAGATGGCGCCCTCGTCCAGCTGCGGGTTGATTCCGGAGCCGACGGAGAGATAATCGGGTTGAAAGCCGGAATGTCTGAAGCAGGCGTGAAAAGAATCTGCGGTGCTCCATGGATTGAATCAGCCGGTTCACTGTATTATAATCTTCCCTGGCAGGGCGGACCGGTAAGGCTGCGCTTTGTGTTCAATTCCAGCGGACTTGATGAGATATATCTATATTACGTCCGTTGAATCCTTTGTGACGGGGTGAAAAATGATCTGTCTAAGCTGCACCGAATCAAGTCTTGAATCCGATCTCCTGGTAATTGAAAAAAACCGCAATTTCATTGACATTGTCGAGATTCGCGCTGATTTTCTTGATGCCGCAGACTATAAAAATCTGGTTTCTTTGCCTAAAAAGACCGGACTGCCCTGTATTCTTACCTTCCGCAGACCAGAAGACGGCGGAGTGAATCCCGGTCTGGGGAGAGATGAAAGGGCGGCGATGATGAGCGCAGCTCTGGACGGCGGCTGGGCATATATCGATATTGAAGATGATGCGGACGCAGATTCGGAGCGACAGCTGATAAAAGATGCCGAAGCCGCAGGCACAAGGATAATCAAATCATTTCATGATTTCAGCGGAGTGCCGGATAATCTTGCTGAGCGTATGATTGAAAACTCGAAGGGTGATCGCTATATCGCAAAAGCTGCAGTGATGCCGGAAAATACAGCCGGGCTTTTTAAAATTATTGACGCGCACCGCAAGCTCCGTGAATTGAGAATCTCATCTGAGGGGTACTCATGTACTAACGGACCCTTATTCACAGATTATATTCTTGTCGGAATGGGAGCCTGCGGATTCCCTTCCCGTGTAATGGCTGCAGCCTGGGGATCGATGCTTACATTCAGTTCAGCCGGCAGTACGAAGGCCGCCCCGGGCCATATCAGCCCTGCGGAACTTGTTGATGTTTATAATTATCATGCTCTCACAGATGAAACCGAGCTTTTCGGGATAATAGGTAACCCTGTGATGCATTCAAAATCACCGGCACTGCATAACGCTGCTATCAGAGCCAACGGGCTTGATGCCGTTTATCTGCCGTTTGAGACGGCTGATCCGGAGATTATTCTTGAACATGCCTGTGAGATAAACCTTAAAGGGCTGTCAGTGACAATCCCGCATAAGCAGAAGGTTCTTGATTTTGCCGCTTCACTCGATGATTCAGTGAAGTCAATCGGCGCATGTAATACACTTGTAAACGATAAGGGGTGGCGGGGTTATAATACTGACTGGTCAGGTTTTCTCCAACCTCTTGAGAGCGAAATCCTTGAGAACCGCTCTGCTTTGGTAATCGGAGCCGGCGGTGCTGCACGGGCTGTTGTTTACGCGCTTGTGAGCCGGGGGATGAAGGTTGTGATAGTCAATCGCAGTCCTGAAAAAGCCGAGGCGCTTGCGGCTGATTTCGGCTGCCGCGGCGGCGGGTTTGAATTGATGTCTGAAGAATTTTCAGCTCAGAACGGCCGACAACCACTGCTCGCAGTTCAGACAACAAGCGTCGGAACGGCCCCGAATATCGAAGGAAATCCTGTTCCGGATTTCGATCTCAGCGGTGTAGGAATTGCTTATGATATTATTTATACGCCTGAAAAAACGGCCTTCCTCGGCGCTGCTGAAGCAGCCGGATGCAGGATAATTAATGGTTTCCCTATGCTCAAAGCTCAGGCAGCAAGGCAGTTCCACCTCTTTACCGGCAGACCTATGGAGTAAACAGCGAACTCTTAAGCATCCTAAGGTAGCTGATTCTGGTAATAGGAATCTGCAGTTCCTGTTCTTCCGGGAGCTCTATCCCCTCAACAAGAAATACCGGGGGTTTACCCTGTATCTCAGATACTGATTTCACCAGCTGCAACGGTTTTACAAGCCGCTTCTCAAGATCAAATTCTTTTGCTGTCGTTATCTCCAGAAGATTGTCGAGTTCAAGGGCGCGTTCAGTAAGCCGTATCTTTGCCCGGTGATCAAGGCCGCCTGCTTCACCGCGTTCTTCGGGACGGTTTGAAACAGTAAGTTGTGAATCTGTTAGAATAAGCTTCTTATGCGCCCTGGCCTCGAGTTTCCGTTTGTTTTCCGCAGACATCGATAACTTTTTGATCTTTGTCGAAATCTCTTCAATTATTATTTCTGAAGTCGCCTCAAAACTGCCTATCCAGTTTTCAACGCAATCACCGTAGGATGTAAGCCGGTCCTGGGTCGGAGAAAGGCTCTCCTTTACGGTTAGGGCAGGGGTTGTCGGAAGCATATCAAAACCGGCTTCAGCGAAGGCCTTTCTCCACTCCGATTCCCGCGCTGCTTCGAGGATGAACACCCCTGGAGCCGGATTGGCGGTGAAAAATTCTTTCAGCCCCGGGCTATGTTCTATCAGCGGTAGTCGGTCTTTGCTGACTGTCATGACTATT
>DMKD01000008.1:0-2076 GCA_003454605.1 Spirochaeta sp.
CCTATATACTCGACAACATGCTTCATCTACAATCCGCGACCGTAGGCTCCTATGCCAAGAGCCTTCAGCTTATCGGCTGTAGGCACACCGTCGTAATCCCAGCCCCGCAGGCTGTAGTATTCGGTAAGCATCTCCTGCCATCTATCATAATCGAGGACTGACGCTTCAGAATTATCACCCTTTACCGGTTCGGTATAACAGCGGGCCGGAAGAATATCATCCTTTCGGCCCAAACCTGCTTTGAGATTGAAAATCTTTTCGAGATTCCAGATTCGCTCGCCAAGATCGTAAAATCCCTGGAGATCCATATCTATACCTGTGGCAGCCTTTATAAACTGCGGATAAACCTCATGCGGAGTCATAAACTCATGGAATCGGCAGCTGATCAGTGTAAATATTGCATTCACCACATCCTGTCCCTTTTTAACCATGGCAGCCTTATTCTCGTAACTGAGCATATCAACCTGTCCGGTTATCTCAGCCCCAATGGGAGCCCTCTTGTGACAGGCTCCTCTGTTTGAGGTTGCGAAGGCAAGCCCTGTCCCGACCATTCGGCGGGGCATCCAGGCGGCAAATCCTGAATTCTTCACCTGCATCGCAAAATCCTTAGCATCACCGCCTATATGTTCCGCAGCCCGGGCCGGACCCTCAGCAAGGATATCGCCAATGCCCTCCCGTTCACCAATTTTTTTAATCAGGCCTAAAATTGATGCCGCGTCGCCGAATTCCAGACTTAGTTCATCATCCTTGAGGAGTCCTTTTTCGGCACATTCAAATGCGAATGAAAGAGTCACACCAATGGTCAGCGAATCTACACCATAAAGTTCTGTCAGCTGGTTTGCCTCGGCAAGGACCTCAGGACTGCCGTTGCAGAGCTGAGAACCAAGGGAATACATAGTTTCATATTCAGGACCCCGTGCCCATGTTTCTCCTCCGTTGAAGGTACTGAACTTATGAACCCTTCCGCAGTGTACCGGACATCCGTAGCATGAAATCCATCGGGTATAAAAATCTTTTTCATATGACTGCCCTGAAATGCCTTCAGACTTCTCGAAGCTTCCGAACTGTGAGTTACGTGTTGCAAGGGCGCCGCGAGACTGTACCAGACCCATTCCAGCGCCCGTACCAAAACGGGAGAACATTCCGACGAGATTGAATTCCTGTCCGCAGGCATCCTTTATGACTGCCATATTTTCGTTTACAACCCTACTGAACTCATCAACGTCATGAAGGTCTGCGCCCATCGTTCCCCGAAAAGCCACGGCCTTAATTCTCTTTGAACCAAGAACGGCCCCCGCGCCCCCTCGTCCGTAGGTACGCGTTTCGGAGAATATTGCACCCATGCGTACAAGTTTTTCACCCGCGCGCCCGATCGAAAGGGTACGGTAATCATGGCCGTATTTCTGTTTAATCCATTCCTCGGTTTCTTCTGTTCCCATGCCCATTACCGCCTCAGCGGATTCAAAGCTTACCTTGTCGTTATCAATTAGCAGAATCTTCCATTCAGGCGATACACCCTCAATTATCAACCCGTCAATGCCGCAGTATTTTATTTCAGCACCGATGAATCCGCCGGCATAGCAGTTAAGAATCGTATTTGTCAGTGGAGACTTGGTGACAATACATGACTGAGCATGCAGGGGGGCAGTAGTACCGGTAAGCGGCCCTACACTCATTATTATCTTATTTTTTGGCGACAATGCATCAATTGAAGGATCCACTTCGTCGTTAAGGAGTTTCGTGCCGTATCCCATTCCGCCTACCCAGGCTTTGAGATCGTCGGGAACATTCCAGATGCGGCTGCTGTTTTCACTGCAGTTAACTCTGATCATTCGGTCATACATGCTTCCAGACATTAATCCACCTCCGTAAAAGTCAAAGCGCCGGTTACGCATTCGGGAACACAGGCCGGAGCCCCGCCGCATAGATCGCATTTAAAGGCAATCCTTAGTTTCTCATCCATTCTTATTGCGTTATAGGGACAGACAGGTACACATTTTTTACAGCCCTTACAGTCTTCTTCAATTATCAGAACCACTCCATCGACAATTTTTATAGCATCAAATGGACATGATT
>DMKD01000008.1:2092-2756 GCA_003454605.1 Spirochaeta sp.
TCGGGCCATCTGCGCTTAATCAGTATTCTTGAATCAAGGGGGTTAATCCTCCGAACCTTCGCCAACGAACACGCAGCTGTACATCTACCGCATTCGGTGCATTTTTCAGCATCAACTCTGAACTTCATTTAATCCTCCCCCAATATCTTATTTTTCTTCAGCAGACCGACTGCCGACACTGCATCTTCTGCAGCTAGCATGACAACGGGACCCGTGCAGCCCATACCGGCTTCACAGTAAATACCGTTCTGCTTAAGCATTGCCACTGCATCTTCAAGCTGCAGGACATCGATTCCTTCTATTTCTTCATCAACAGTTTTTCGTTTCAGATCGCTAGAGGTCGATTCGTCCACATCAGCACTAGCTGTTCTGTATCCTGCAGCCACTGCCGCCTTAAGCTCATTATTATATACATTACTAATATCAGCTGCTGCCATACGTGCGGAATAGATGATAGACGACGCTACCACCGATGCCCCTGAGGCTCTGGATATGATATTTATCAGCGGGACATCACCACCGATGCCGGGGCCGTAACCCGAACCGCTGACTTCCAGCATACCGCCGGAGCCGTAGCCCGCAAGCATCTTGATGAAGGCATTTCCGCTTAGGGTGTCGCAGACGACGATGTCGACAGTACCTGCGAGAATATCGTTACCGCGCA
>DMKD01000269.1:0-1624 GCA_003454605.1 Spirochaeta sp.
GGATCGGAAACCTTCATCATTGTAGCTTTAAGATGTACTGAAAGTAGAACCTCCTGCGCTTTTGCTTCTTCTATCTCTTCGGCAAGAAAGGATTTCAATGCATGCTGATGCATTACGGCGGAATCAAGAATCTCACCTTCCAGGAGAGAAATTCCTTCCTTAAGGATTGTTTTATCTCCGCTGTTTGTTACAAGTTCTGCGCATACGGTGACGGGCTTATCTGCGGTTATTGATTTCTCTGTTCCGTAAAAGTCTCCGCTGCTCATGCTGGCTACGTGGGTTTTTGAATTCTTCTTCCACTCGCCCATGCTGTGAGGGTGATTCATCGCATATTTTTTAACAGCTCCGGGAGCCCGTCGGTCTGAATTCCCTTCCCGCAGTACCGGGTTTACGGCACTTCCCTTAACCCTGTCATATCGTTTCTTTATATCGTGCTGCTGATCATCGGCAGGTGCTTCAGGATAATCAGGGATGTTATATCCTTTGCTCTGAAGCTCCTTTACCGCAGCCTGCAGCTGGGGAACCGAGGCGCTGATGTTGGGCAGCTTGATAATATTTGTTTCCGGAGTTTTTACCAGTTTTCCGAGTTCGCCTAACGCATTGGTTGTCATCTGCTTCGGAGTAAGGAAGTCGGGAAACAGGGCCAGTATTCGACCGGCAAGGGAGATGTCTTTGGTTTCAATCTCGACATCTGCAGTTTTTATAAATGCTTCTACTATAGGAAGGAATGACCTGGTAGCCAGTGCCGGCGCTTCATCGGTTTTTGTATAGAAAATTTTAGAGTTCATAATCAGCCTTTAGTGAGTTTTCGGGATGATTTTATCATAAAACCGGGCTATAGGAAAAGATCCCGGGTTTAAAGTTTTACGGGCAGCTTAATCATTCTGTAATACAATATGCTGCTGCAGTATATCATCATCGGGATTAAGTCCAAGTTCAGCTTGCAGAAACTGTTCAATGTCCTTCTTCTGCAGATTGCTGTGGAACTCAATATCATTTTTGAACATTCTGCCGTTTTCATCCGCTGCTTCAAATCCGAGTGCGGCCTGGAATACTCCGGTAACAGCATCGCAGGGCAGTCCATGTTTTATACATAGAGCTGCGGCGCCGAGTATCCTGTCGTTGCGGTTAAGTTTGCGGTATAGATCGCGGCCGACACGGAAAACTGTATCACCGAGAGATTTGTTGCCGAAGCGAAAAAGCAGATCGTCTATATGTTCATCAAGCGTTTCCTGAGTAAACTCTTCCGGATACTCAGCCAGAAGGGCTGCTGCAGCTTCATCCATGGCAGCTCTCACCTGGGTTTTAATTGCCGGTTCTTCAATTATTTCAGCGATGAATTTGCGTCCGGGATGGTTTTTAAAACCAAAGTATGCGCATGCCGCATGACCGAGGTTGTGAATAAACAGCTTACGATCAACCCAGGCTGCAATGTTATCAACAGCCTTGATTTCAGGAAACGCAGGTACGGTATTCATAAATCCCTTTCTGTCAAGAATCAGGGTATTGTATTCCTCGGCGTGCAGTACAAGAGGATCGTCCGCAAGGTCTTCTCCGGTCATGATCGGAACCATCTTTCCTATACTCGTTTCAACGAGGCCGGCCTCATTCCCGTCAAGGCCGT
>DMKD01000269.1:1718-4064 GCA_003454605.1 Spirochaeta sp.
GCGCAGTATGAGCAGTCTTTGAGCGCTGTAATAACACCCTCGCCGTCCGAGCTGTGCAGGGCGCGGATGCCGGATACTTCAACCTTCTCATCGGCCTGATGGTTTCGCTTTATTAATACAGGATAGCTGCCTTGTCGGTTCAGCTGATCAACAAGTTCCTGATTTGCATCAATGAATGTTACCTGATATCCGTTGGAAGCAAAAATATTCCCTATAAATGAGCGGCCTATATTGCCTGCTCCAAATATTACTGCCTTATTCTGCTGAGTGGTATGCATAGTCCTCTCCTATTTGAATATCCCTCTTGTCTGTACCTCATAGGCTTTCAGCAGCTGCTGCAGCCTTTCAAGTTTTTCACCTTCTGCCTTTTCATAGTATACCCCACCGCGGTATAATCCCGCAAAACCGCCTGATACTGCACCAAGGGCGACGGCCTGCTTCAGCGATGGTTTGAGCTTCGGCTTGTTTTCAAACTGTTCTGTGGTTGAAGCGTACACTCCGCCTGCAAAATTGTCTCCGCATCCTGTAGTGTCTGCTTCATCAGCCGGAGCTTTCTGCATTGCAGCTCCGGCTTCCTTTGAAACCGGCATCTTGAATGTTCCTTTTTCAGAAAAGATCACTCCGTTTGAGAAGCAGATAATGTCTTCTGCACCATGGGTAATAATTCCGGATTGTACCCCTCTTTTTCGGAAGAAATCCACAGCCGCATGTTTATCTGTCTTACCGCTTATTCTAAGAGCCTCTTCGTTATCCGTTATCAGCAGATCTATCAATTTGAAATCTTCATCTAAGGTTACGAGAGGCCAGCGTTTATCAGGATCTTTTTTCTGGTTTCTGAAATCATATACGGTATTGACGAAGTTCCGGCAGGCATTCTCTTTTCCGCGTTTCAGCAGATAGCTCAGATCATCATGAAGGGCAGGTGTCAGTCCCGTTCCACCGAATATAAGTATATCCGCATCGAAAAATGAGTCTGGAAGGTTTTTTCTGCAGAGATATCCGGCAGCACCAATGTAGTTTATAAAGCTGCGTTCACCGTTATTGTTATTATATGACGGGTCGGAAAGAACATCGGTAAAGGGTGTGTGCCCGTCGGTTGTTATATAAGCGGACGTATCGATGCGGAACTGTTTCAATTTCTCGGTAATAAATCTGCCGGCTTGATCATCGGCCATGCTTCCGTAGAATCTAAAAGAATGTCCGCCCATATCAAGAATCTGAGACATATGAATCAGGGCCACAATTGCAGGTCCTCCGATATTACGATTCGGAATAATCTTTTCTTCGGTAATTTCTTTTATAATTTCACTAAATGAAACCCCGGAGGATCGTTCCAGATCATCACCGAAAATCAGGCCGCCTGTAATAAGTCCGTCTTTAACGCCGCTTTCGGCAGCCCATTTTTTATATCCTGCTGAATTGAAGTCAACAGGAGAGTACAGGTTGTCAACAAGAGAACAGCCGGTTGCATTTACTTTCATTGCAGCCCTCCAGAAATCAGTCTGTCATAATCTCCAACCAGAGCCCGGTATATTTTTTCATCCTCTTCAATTGCAGGAAACCTGCCGCAATTATCATGAAACCTGTTGTCTGCTGCATCATCATTAGCCATGCTTACCTCACCTGCCATAACGGCTCCCCTGCCTTTTTCCGCGTAAAATCTATGATAAACACCCTGTTTAAGGGTTATGCTTTCTCCGGGTGAAAGCAATATTTTCCCGCCCGCTTCAATAGTTCGCTTTATTCCATCAGTAAGCAGGCTGATGTTACCGGTTGAAAACTCTTCGTTCACATCAGAGTTGTACAGTTCAATTATAAGATTTCCACCCCCGCGGTTTATTATGTCCTCGGTTTTCTGCCAGTGAAAATGGAATGGTGTTTCCTGGTTTTCTTTGACTATCATTATCTTTTCTGCATACGGCTTCACATCCTCATGGTCGTTGCCGTTTCTTACTGTAACAAGCAGCAGACCGCGCTTCAGATAATCTCCGCTTCCGAAATCCGTCAGGTCCCAGCCAAGACAGCTCTTAAATATGCTTTCACATTCCTCTTTTCTTTTTGCCCATTCGTTTGCAGGCCATTCTGCCCATGGCGGCAGTTTGTAGCCGTATGACCTGAAAAGTTGTTCAGCTTCTTTTATGTAGCCATTGATTTCACTTCGTTTCATTTTTTCTCCTATAAAGAATTCCGGTAATGTCAAAAGTTTTTAAATTCTAAACTTTTAACCTACCTTTTTTTACTTCCACTATCCGATATTGTTTGTATAATATTGGTATGGAAGTATATTTTTATGACTAATAAAATTAGCCGTTTCATAATTTGGCTTTGTTCAAGATTCACTAAATC
>DMKD01000336.1 GCA_003454605.1 Spirochaeta sp.
CCCGTGGTTTATACAGCTGCATAGAAGCCAGGTTGAAAGAGAAAAAATATGTCGTAATTGTTGTCGCCGAAGGAGCCGGGCAGGAGCATCTAGAAGCCACAAATACTACGGATCTTTCGGGGAATAAAAAACTCAGAGACATAGGACAATTCCTTAATTTGAAGATAAAGGAACACTTCAGGGGTACTGATATGGAGGTGTCTCTGAAGTATATCGATCCTAGCTATATGATACGGAGCGCACCTGCTGCGGCCAATGATTCCATTTACTGTCTCAGACTTGGAACAAATGCTGTGCACGCGGCCATGGCCGGAAAGACAAAGCTGCTTATGAGTCAGCTAAACGATCATTTTGTACATGTTCCCATAGAGATGGCCGTTTCACAGAGGAATTCGGTGGACCCGGAGAGCAGTCTCTGGACCAGCGTCCTTGAAGCGACTCGGCAGCCCGAGAGTATGAAAAACGAATAGCGCGTGCTTTGACCCCGCAGCCTTGATCATATTCAGCATTAAAGAAACACCATGGGGTTTGACACTGACAATGAATAAGGATATTATTCAGTATCTTGTTATATAGAGGAAACTATATGTTAGTGGTAGCAATCATTGCCGGTGTATTTATTCTGTTCTTCGGTCTTCAGTATCTGACCATCTTAAGAATGAAGTTAAAAAAGGGGAAACCTGCTCCGTCATTAAAAGGAGCCTATGGTAAGGCTGTTAAAAATAAGAAAACGTCAGTATTTTACTTCTACAGTCCACAGTGCGGTGCTTGCAGAACTATGACACCGCTTATCGAAAAATACACAAAAAATAACTCCCGCTGTTTCAAGGTTGATATATCCAAAGACAGGGCTACTGCAAGCGCTTTCGGAATTATGGCCACTCCGTCAACGGCTGTTGTTGAAAACGGTAAGATCAAGGATTTTCTCGTAGGACCCAAGCCTCAGGCTGAATTTGTCAATCTATTAGAGCAGACAAGAGCCTGATATTTTCAGCCTTCATTGATTTTAATTTATCCCAGTGCTATTTTTTACAAAATTGATTGAATGGCGGGTAGCATCCTCAGCATCAATATCGTTTTCATATTCCGCTGATACAAAACCGCTGTAATTATTTTCCTTCAGGATTTCAAATATTCTGTTAAGATCTACATCACCCTTTCCCGGAGTGATTCCGGTCATTTTTACTTCGTTTCGGCTGGTCTGAATGCGCCATTGCGCCTCTGAATATTTTGAAAAGTCAGGTGACTTCTCTGTGATAAAGTCCTTTAAATGGACGTATGAGATATACGGCAGCATGTGCTTCAGTGCATCAACAGGATCCTCATCAGCAAGAAGCGGATTTGCGGTATCAAAATTAATTCTTAGGTACGGTGAATCTACTTCTTCAATTATTGCGACAGCTTCTTTTGAATGGCCTGAGAGAGAACCGATATTTTCAATTACTAGTGTAATCTCTTTATTCCCGGCTGCATCTGCAGCCTGTTTGAATCTCTGAATCATTATCTTTCTATCGACAGCATCAGAGCCTTCCGGTTCGCCGGTAAGCACCCTTACGAATGATGCACCAAGCACTGAAGCATTATTCAGATCCTTCCTGAAATTATCCATGCAATCTTCTGAGCTGGTGACAAAATCGTTGAGGATAGTGTAGCAGGAAACTTCAATATTCAGTTCTTTGATAAGGCTACATACAGATTCTATATTGTTTTCTCTATCCATATAGTAGCTGACAAGCTCTACGTTTTTGATGTTGTTGGTATCAGCCCATTTAATGAAATCAGACTGAGACCAGCCGTTTTTTGTTATTTCTGCTTCAAGGCTCCACATACTGACTGCAGGTTTCATACTATCTCCTCTTGTAGTAATAATGATGTTACAAATGATATGTTATATTAGATATCATTTCAATGTATTTAAGGCCGAAACGTACCTAAAATCTTAAGAATAGTTTACTTTACCCTTAAACATTATTATGTTATAGTCTCTTTATGGCGAAACAACCAGCATATATAAAGGTGCATAATCAAATAAAGGATCTAATTGCAGGAGGAACCTATGCTATAGGAGCTTTGCTTCCCTCTGAACCAGAGCTGGAAAAGCAGTTTGGTGTAAGCAGAACAACAATTCGGCGTGCTGTTGAGATGCTCGCAAGAGCCGGTTATGTCGATGTAAAGCAGGGGCGAGGTACTATGGTACTTGATTATAGTATCAATCAGAATATTAGTGGTATCACTTCAATTTCTCAGACTCTTCTAAAAAAGGGATATGATGTAAAACCCCGTAAAATTCATATGGAGCAGATCACTGCTGATAAAACGGTGGCAAATGCTCTTGATATTACAGAAGGAAGGGCATTAATCAGGCTTCAGAGGATTCAACTGGCAGATGAAGTACCTATTGCAATCATGGAAAACTATATTAATCCTGAAATGGTAGAGGGTATAGAGCGTTATGATAATAATTTCACCTCGCTTTATAAGCTTCTTGAAGATGAATATGAGTTCAAACTCGAAGCTTCAATTGATAAGATAACAGCAAAGGTGGCTGATTTCATGGAGTCTGAGATGCTTCAGATTTCGCTGGGCGCAGCCCTGATTGTTTTGCGCCGTGTTACTTTCTTCAAGGGGATTCCTATGACCTACGATCTCCTGCGTATCAGGGCCGATAAATACCAGTTTGAAATTGATATGCATGAAATGGGCAAAGATTTTTAATAATAACGATTACCTTACATATATATTGATAAAAGCTTATAAACATGATAATGTATAGTTGTAATAGAGCAAAGATAATTAACAATTTAATGGAGAGTGAAATGGAATTATCAGTGCGTGAAATATCACGGTTAATAGATATCTCTGCTGTCAAAGCAGCAGCTACAAAGAGTGAGGTCCTTGAAGTTGCCGAGCTTTCGAAGAAATATAACTTCATATGTGCATTTGCAATGCCTTGTTTTACCGAGTATCTCGTTGAACTGCTTGCCGATTACAAATCGACTAGCATTGGCGGAGCGGTTGGTTTCCCTTCCGGAGCTGATACTACCAAAATAAAGTCAGAAGCAACGCGTGAATTGATTGATATCGGATGTAATGAGATTGATATGGTGATCAATGTAGGTGCTTTGAAATCAGGTGATTATGATTTAGTGTCCCGCGACATAGAAGCGGTTGTAAAATGTGCAGGAAACACCCCGGTTAAATCGATCCTGGAAATTGCTTATCTTACTGATGAGGAAATAATTAAAGGTGCAAAGCTTGCGGTTGATGCGGGCGATGCATTTGTTAAAACCGGGACAGGATGGGCCGGGAAGCCTACTACAGTGGAAACAATCAAACTTATCAAAGAAGCCATCGGTGACCAGGCTCTTGTTAAGGCTGCCGGCGGCGTAAGAACACTCGAAGATCTGGAAGCTATGTATGACGAAGGCTGCAGCAGGTTTGGTATCGGTGCTGCATCGGCAATTAAGATCCTTGAAGCCGCTCACAAGCGGGAAGGACGCGATTTCGGAGAATAAATATGGAATATATTCTAGCTTACGATTTGGGAGCCGGTGGTACCAAGGCCTCTCTGTTTACTCTTGAAGGTAATTCAGCAGCGGCAGCCTTTACATCGTGTAAAACCTATTATCCTAAAAAAGATTTTCGCGAGCAGAA
>DMKD01000366.1 GCA_003454605.1 Spirochaeta sp.
CAGGGCTTTGCCTCAGGGCTTGTGGATAAAATG
The DNA here is from genome assembly GCA_003454605.1 of Spirochaeta sp. Taxonomy (GTDB): domain Bacteria; phylum Spirochaetota; class Spirochaetia; order UBA9216; family UBA9216; genus Thalassospirochaeta. Next base: position 34 of record DMKD01000366.1, read on the forward strand.
TAGTTGTTTTAATGATTAAAAATTGATTAATTTCAGCTGAATTTTGTCCGATTATGTGATCAGGAGTCTCTTTATGATGGAAATTTCTAAAAAAACGATACTTATCTCAATAATAACGCTGCTGATGTTTTCAGCTGTCGTTAATATATCCGCAGAATCGATATGGGAAGGCAGCGCTGCTATGGGCCGATATGGTGAATTCCCCTTCACCGGGTTCTACGGCGCATCGAACTCTTTTCAGCAGAACGATTTCGTTGAGGTTGAAAACCTCGAAAACGGAAAGCGAACCAGGCTGATTGTTGTCGACAGATTATCTGATTCAGGTCTTCTGATGCTTGTATCGAATGAAGCAGCCCAGGAACTGGGGATATTCCAGAATGATATTGCCAGAATTAAGGTCAGAAAGCTCTCAAGCGGACATAGCCCCGCTGCAATTGAGTATGATGATCTCGCATACAGCCCGGATCCTGATCTTAATCCTGCCGCAGCCCTGATCAGCCCGGATGAGCGCCTCATGACTGAATCTGAACCCGAAGTTATCGAACCCGAAGTTGTCGAGACCGTTCAGGAACTGGAGACGGAACTGGAGACGGAACTGGAAACAGAATCGGAACCGGAATCTGTAGTCATCCCTGATCCTGTTATTGAACCGGAAACTGAAATATCAGACAGCCGAGAGACTGAATCACCAGTTTTATTGGAAATCTCTCCATCCTCCGATGGGCTGAATGAAGCAGAAATCCTCATCACGGAAGAAGATGTTCCCGCGGATATAGCCGCAGACAGCCCTGAAAAGCCGTTTGACTGGCCAGACAGTATCGGAGTTAAAGAATCCGAGCCCGAACCGGAACCTCTTTACCTTACTATGGATGAACTTGAGGAAGGCCGCCCGCTGGAAGACACCGGCAGCACCGGAGAGATTGCCCATTCAGCTGAAACCGAAGTTTTATGGCCTGATAATGGCACCCCGGCTGATACAGCCCTCGCTGAAGCCCCTGAAGAGGCTGATCTTATCGAAGACCAGTTAGAGGGAGCATCACCGCTTAGTGATGATCCTGGAACCTCCGGAATCAGAATGGAGATTCCTGAGAGTAGTCTGGAACTTATTTCATCGGGACTCTCTGAAACAAAACCCGTTTACCGGGATTCGGAAAAATTCAACATAAGTATAGTTCCCGAACTGATTGAAAAGGAAAGTGGTGAGGAGCTCACCGACACATCCGACTACTATGCTCCGGCTGAGCAGGCAGCTGCAGTGGCATTAACCGGGCTTCATGCGCCGGAACCTGAAATACCCGAAGAAGTCATCGCAGTTTTAGTCGGTGATTATGCTCTTGCTGAATCCTCACCCGAAACCGTCGGTGTCGATACCAGTTATATAGACAGTCCGGAGCTTGCAGAATCCGATGCGGCAGATAACGAATTAATCGGTAATTATCTCGCTGAAGCTCAGCCGCTGCAGGCAGATGAGGCGGGAATGGTAGCCTCTGTACTGCCGCTGCTTCCGACAGCCGATGAATCAACCCTCGTTGATGTTGCCAACGGTTACCGCTCACCTGAACCTGCCGAGTTTACCGGTTCAATCGCCGATTATCCGGACCCGAATGCAGGAGTGGACGTGGGTGAGGAAATTGTTCTTGTTGAAGCTGCGAATGGCTATGTTTCACCCGATACTCCCGGTTTCGAAGGGGAGGTAGCGGATTATCCTAACCCCGAAGATGCGTCAGTTCCTGTTGATGTCCCGAACACCGGGGAAGAACTTGCCCATACCGAGGCTCCCGCCGGCGATGATGGCTCAGAACTGCCCGAGATGACCGAAATCCCTGAACTGGCCGAGGCGGCCGAAACAGATGAAGCCGATGTAGAACTGGATACGACTGTACCTGAATATGATGAGAATCTTGAGGTATCACTCGTTCCTGCCGAGGTAAGGCCTCCCGAGCTGATTGAGGAAGAAACGGCTCTCGGTGAAAGTGAACCGGATGAGACTGAAACACTTGAAACGGATATTGCTGAGCATATTCCTGAAACTGATATTTCCGAACCCGAAACGGTTATCGTGATAGAAACAGTAGTTGCAGAGTCTGAACCTGAACCCGAACCCACATTTGCATTAACACTACCTGAAGAGGTAATAATGGTTTCCAAGCTTGTGCAGAAGAAACATTACCTTCAGCTTGGTGCCTTCAAAGAGAAGAATTCTGCTATTAAGGCGGCCGGCAGCCTTGCCAATGTCTACCCGGTTACTATCTTTACCGATGATGCATCGGCCGGTATCAGCTATAAGCTTCTGCTTGGGCCGCTGTCGGCTGATGAAAGCGGAATAATGCTTTACAATTTTAGAGCCGGAGGCTATTCTGATGCCTTTATCAGGAGGATTGAATAAAGGCATGCTTAAATCGGAAATACAAAAGGAGATTCGAAGACTTTCGGATCTCCTTCGTTTATATCAGCACCAGTACAATGTCCTGGCGGCACCCGAGGTTGACGATCTCGAATACGACAGACTCTTTGATGAGCTGCTGAAGCTCGAGAGTGAGAATCCAGAGTTTAAAGAAGCAGACTCTCCGACGGCAAGAGTAGGCTCTGATCTTGCATCTGACCTGCCTGAAGCAGAGCATAGTATTCCGGTTCTGAGTCTCGATAAGGCCTATTCTGCCGCCGATGTGATAGCGTGGATGGAGAAGACCGATAAAAACGCCGGCAGAGAGCTCAGTTTCTCGATAGAAGAAAAAATAGACGGCATTTCAATTGTTCTATACTATGTAAACGGACTTCTTGACCGCGCAGTCACCCGCGGCAACGGCTCTGTAGGCAATGATGTAACCGCGAATGTTAAAACCATCGGTTCGGTTCCGCTGAGACTGCCTGAATCCGTCACCCTAGCTGCGAGGGGCGAGATATATCTGCCGAAAGAACGCTTTGAAGAACTCAATAAAAAAATGGATCCGCCCTATGCAAATCCGCGAAACCTTGCGGCGGGAAGCATCAGGCGTATAAAAAGTTCGGAAACGGCTAAAATTCCCCTCGATATCTTTATATATGAAGGTTTCTTTGAACAGCAGCCCGCCGAACACAGGGCTGTCATCGACCGCTTGATGGCCCTCGGTTTCAGACTTAATCCGCACTGCCGCTTCTTCGAAACCACTGATGAACTGCGTGAATACATCGAGCAGTCATCAGCTGAACGTGCTGGACTGAACTATGAGATAGACGGCCTGGTCGTCAAGGTAAACGAGATCGCCGCCCGTGAAGCCCTCGGTTATACAGGCCACCATCCGCGATGGGCAATTGCCTATAAGTTTGAATCTGCTCAGGGCATAAGTCTGCTTAAGTCGATCGATATCCAGGTAGGCAGAACGGGGCGAATTACTCCGGTCGGCAGGATCGAACCGGTTCAAATCGGAGGCTCAACAGTATCCAACGTGACCCTGCATAATCAGGAGTATATCAGCATGCTCGAGGCGGCTCCCGGCGATACCATTGCTGTTTCCAGACGCGGCGATGTTATTCCCGCAGTCGAGGAAGTACTTGAAAAGGGCGGCAGTCCCGGCTGGATAATGCCTGCCGAATGTCCATCCTGCGGCACCACGCTCGTTAAACGCGGAGCCCATCATTTCTGTCCGAACCGCAGCTGTCCCGATCAGCTTCGCGGCCGTATTTTCTTCTTTGTAGATAAAAAGCAGATGGACATAGAAAACTTCGGTCCGGAGACCGTTGACTATCTAATCGGCCGCGGGATGATTACGGATCTTGAAGACCTTTATACATGCGCCTATGATGAGCTGATAGATGAAAAGGGATTCGGCGAGAAGAAGGTTGCTCTGATAAAAGACGGTATCGAAAAAAGCAAAGAGAAACCCTTTATCACTGTACTCGCCGCCCTCGGTATTCCCGAACTGGGAAAGAAGGCGGCAGAACTGCTTGTAAATGCAGGTTATTCCACTATCGATAAACTCATTAAAGCATCTGAAGATAATGATATCGAATCTCTCACAGAAATCCACGGTATAGGCGAACGTACCGCCGGGATCATCATTGCAGAATTAAAACGGCCGGAGCTGGTAAAAAGGATTGCATCACTCCGGTCCGCCGGGCTGCGCTTTGAAGCGGTG
>DMKD01000212.1 GCA_003454605.1 Spirochaeta sp.
GTCACAGTATCAAGTGAATCACGAATGGTTTTATCATAGGGTCTGTAGAGTGATGAATCGTAGTATACATATGAGAGAGCGGTGCTTAATCCGGAGCCCACGGCAACCCTGCCGACCGGGGTGTGGAAGGTATATCCTCCGCTGCCTGCAAGAGACAGGGTATAGGATTCGTAATCCATCAGGTATGAATCATCTATGGTTTCGCCTTCGGCAATCGCGTAATCATAATCGGTTAAGACAGTTTCGTCGGCAATCTCTGCGTCGGTTGGATAGTCTACCGCGATTCCTGTTTCCGCATCTACCCAATGGCCGTCATAGGGGTCAGGAACTACCTGAACATCTTCGCTGTCGTCCAGATTAAAAACAGGCTGAAGTATATCCTGCGGTACTGATGTGTACTGATCATGACTGAAAGAAAGGTCTATACCTGCTGAAAGTCGCTGCTCAAATAGCCAGTTGTCGCTGTACCCGAATGAAATCTCCTGTGATGTAGGTGCTATCTCGAGACCTACGCTCAGATCCTGTCCGTTTCCGAGGAAATTGGAATCATTCCACTTAAGGAAGCCTATGACGGGAATTGAACCCGCTGTCGGGGTGAAGGTAAGCCCGAACTGTATGTCGGTAGTATTTTGCTCTTCAACATTAATAACCAGATCCATTAGACCCAGTTCACTGCCGTAAGGCATGTCCGGTACGACGGAAGAAAAATATTGAGTGTTATACAGGTTGTTCAAACCCTGCATTATTGCTGATTTGCTGAAAACATCTCCAACCTCAAGCGGAAGTTCACGCAGAATAACATAATCTTTGGTTTTCTCGTTTCCTGTGATTATGATGTTTTCTATATGAGCCCTGTTCTTTTCTTCAATAACAATATTGAATGATATTTCATTTGTATCATCATCCCTATTCTCAGCAGTTGCCATGTTATTATAGATATAACCGTCGTTGTAATAAACATCACTTATTGAGATGAAGTCTGATTCCAATCGCGATTTGTTTATACTTTTCCCTATAGAAGAGGTAGTATTCTCCAGAAGTTCTTCTTCGGTATAGAGGGTGTTTCCTTCAAAATTAAAACCGCCGAACAGCCATTCTTCACCTTCTTCTATATAGAAAACAATTTCTATGTAATTTCTGCCGTCATCCTTATCATTTTCAAAATCAGTAATGACAACGTCGACAACTTTCATGTCCAGATAACCTGAGTCATAATAGTATTTTTCAATAGCAGCCTTATCTTTTTCTACAAGACCTTCCTGAAAGATACCCTTGGAGAAAAATGCCTGCTCTTTTGATTCGAGTTGACCTTTAAGAGTATTGTCAGATGCGAATGCATTCCCTGAAAATGAAATAGATTCTATCCTGGTTTGACTCCCTTCTACGATACTGAAGAAGAGATCAACATATCCGGCATCAATCGAATCTTCAACATTGCTTTCAACAGTTACATCAGGATATCCTTCTTCGATATATAGCTCTTTTATAGCAGTTTCATCCATGCGGATACGTGCATTGTTAATAATATCGTCCTGTTTCAGAGCTATTACTTCAAGCAGCTTGGTCTTTGTCAGACTCAGGTTTCCACGAAAAATAATAGACTGGATCAGCGGACGCTCGGTTACAGTAAATTCAATGATTACCTTCTGCCGGCTATCATCAGCAGGCAAGGCATTGGCTGTGAAATTATCAAAGTAATTTAATGAGTATAATTTGCTCTGCAAATCCCAGAACAGGGTGTCAGTGAAGTTTTTATTCAGAAACTGATCAGTTACCCCGTCTAATTCAGACTGATCGATGTTTGTCAGCCCGATAAATCTAATTTCACTGATTGGTTTATCGACATACCACTCGGCAGATTGTGAAAAGACTGCTGTGGATAATGTGAGAACTAATATTACAACTGTAAGTAAAACTCTTCGCATGCTTTCTCCTTGTATTAATAAGAAAAGCGCCATGATAAACCAAGGCTGGTTTTATTAAGACCTTCAATCGGATTTTGAAAATCGGGATAGAAGTTTAATTCAACATTGGCAACAGGCCCTTCCCACTCCAGCTTAATTTCGCTGTCTATATTCATATTCAGGTCTTCAGAATAACCTGTATCATTATAAAGATCAAACTGAAACATACCCTGTAAGAATATATCATCTGAAAAATACTTTCCCAGAAATAATGTTGTATTGTCAAGATAATCAGTAAAATTCCCGGTGTTCCCCTCTCCGGAAGATGAAAACAGGGTATTTTCAAGGAAATTACTAAAAAATGATGACCGTATCGAGAGCAAATCCAAACCGAGAGTCGATTTTAATCCGTCTTCGATATTTCTCATAATTGCAAACTGAGCAAGTACATCGGTAGCGACTAGTGCTGCATCCTGCAGGATGAAATTATCACTATCGAATGTATCAAATATATTCCCCCCGATAATTGAAATGATTTCGGCTGTAGACATCGGCGGTTCGGATTCAAATCTTGGTGTAAAAGAACTCAGGGGGGACGGATCAACTATCAGATATATCTTAGTCATCTCGCCTTCGGAATTGATATCACGGATTTCAGCGCGAGTGCTTAACAGCGGATCCATGGATGAGAAGGTCTCATTATTGAAAGCTATTTCACCCTCTTTAATGTAGAAATTTCGCTCAAAGTAGAAGATTTCACCGCTTTTTAAGGAGAGATCTCCATTGAGAAGCAATCCATCCGTTGTGTCGAATAATATATTCAGCTTATTCTCTGACGACAGTAGACTTTCGAGTATGGGTCTATCCTGATTCGGCCAGAAAAACTGATTGTTTTCCTTCGTAACAATATCCAGATCACAGGTTACGAATTCAATTTGATTTTTTCCTTTCTTGCGTTTTTCCATCGTGTCGGTCAGCATAAAAACGCCTTTTGAAACGTTCACATTACCGTCTATGTACATATGAGAGAAGGTGCCGCTGAGATGAACATAACCCTCGGCGAGACAGTTTGCGTAGAATGGTTTGAAGTATAACAGGCCTGAGATGGCTTCACCCTTGGGGATATTTATCTTCAGATCATAGTTTCTCGGCAGCCAGCGTTCCATTGAGGCTTCAATGATGACGTTTACAAGCCCGTTGGTTGTTCTGGTACGGGTTGCCGGCATTGTAAGATCCTTGCCGCTGAAGAAGAATGATGTGTCGAAGGCTTCGGTTATATCCTCGACAAAGGGGGCTTTAAATACGATATCGTGAAAATCAATCTGACCGTAGAAATCAGGATCATTAAGCGGTCCCTGAAGCCTTAATTTGCCAGTAAAATCTCCTTCGTAGAATGCCAGTGCCGGCATCTCCAAATTATCAAAAACGTAGCTGATGCTGTTGATTTCGGCGTTTATGTTTCCATCATGTATGGTTCCTGATGCAGATATCTGCGCCGGAAAAGGTGCGTCAGCCTCAAGAGAGAAATAACCGTCGCCGAAAAAGCTGCATGCAATTTCATTATCCGTACCGCCGTTAATATTGAAGAGCTTTTCACGTTTTACGAAGCTGAAATACCAGGCCTCCTTGCTTTCTTCATTCAGTATTATATCGTTGATTGTCAAACCGGCGTTGTAATCGTCGGCCAGGATATCGGCGAAGCTGCGAATTGAGGAAATAGTGACGGTTTCAGCATTGATATCAAATAAAGCGTTAAACTTCAGCAGGTTGCTTTCAGTCGACAGGTTTCCTTCTATAGTATGAGAACCCTGATCAAGGTTGAAGATACCTTTTATGTCTTCAGCGTGATATTCACCGTAGGTCGCCGAAAGTTCATCAAGCTGTAGTTTCAGATCTTCATAATACATAGCAGCTTTGAAGATGATGCGCTCACCGTTCATACTTGCGTTCCGGGTATTCAGCTGCAGTCTCAGTTGGGGAGATGACAGTGTTCCGGCAATAGAGATATTACCGGTAATTCCGCCGTCGACAGGGGATGTCTCTACGGCCCGGCGTATCGGAAACCCTGAAAAATCTATGTTTCCTTCAAGTTCTCCATCGTTAAAACCAATCAGCATGCTGTAATCCTCATCTCTGGAAGTTGAGGACAGGTTGAGGTGCAGCCTGCCTGAAGGGATCGGCTGGATTCCCGTGAGCATGATGCTGCCGCCGCCTGCCAGTTCTGATTGATCATCGGAATATCTGAGCTTATATATATTCCCACCATCCTGAGACAGAATTGCGGCGAAATTCATATTTCCGCTTCCGAAGCCTGTCGGCAGGGCGTCGACTGATATGTCGTTGATAAGAAGTTTCCAGTTGTTTATCGAAGTAAAAAATCCGGCGATGTTTAAACTGAGAAAGGATGTACTGTCTACGGTATTCAGCGGCAGACGTTCGGTTTTAAGACTGAAGCTGTTAGCCTCGCCGATAGAGAACAGGTTAAGTTTCAAGCCGTAATCACCGGTAAGCGACAGGTTCCCTTTTGATGAATACACTCCTGCAGTATTTATTGCAGCCCCGTTGAAATCCAGGCTGGTATGCACTCTTAAATCGCCGGTGTCGGAAAGATCTGAGGATAATTTACCGGTTAGATAGTTTTCGTCCCAGTGTAAGTCAAGATCAGACAATCGGAAACCGCTGTTATTGCCTGCGAGTGAGAATGCAAGGCTTCTGTCTTTGCTTGAACGATCGTTGAGACTAATCAGGGGTGAAGCGAACGACAACTGTTCGAGGCTGCCCGAAATGAACATCTCTGTGGTTAATTGAATATCTTCAAGAACCTCCGGCAGACTGATGTCGACAGGCACTGCTGCGAGAACGGGAGCTAGAAGAAGACTGTCAATGTTTAGTGATGTCTGAACGTAATACTGCTCGCCAAGCTGTATTATGCCTTCTGTAAAAATATGATCGGATGAGACTGCGCTTGTATTAACATCAGCACTGACGGTAAATTCTATATTTTCATCATAGGGTGCAAATTCAGCATTTAGATTGGATAATGACAGGCCGTTAATCGTTGTTCTTCCTGCCTGAATTTTATAGCCTGCTTCTCTGGTCGAGCTGAGCAGCAGATTTGATCTCATACTAAGATCTTTATACCGTAATCCGGGGATATCTATTCGGCCGTTTATAATCGGCAGCTCATTATCAAGATCAATGGTTCCCGAGAAATCGACTCTTCCCGAATCGGATAATATTCTGGATTCAGAGACTCTGATAAATTTCTGCTTTCCTTCAAGGATAAAGACTGCATCTATCGGGGTTTCGAGCAGCCCGGCGATATTATTGATTTCAAGATCTCCTGAATATTCCAGATCATTGTCCCGGAGTACATAAAACAGTGACGCCTCACCGCTTATTGATGCATCAAGAAAATTACTGTAATCAGAAAGAAGGCTTCGGGGTTCAAAATAATGGTTGAAGACAAAATCCTGTGCACGCAGACCAAGGCTTATTTCCTCGGTGTTCATATTAGCGGTGATACTGATATCTACAGGGATACTATCGCCGGTTTTTACAATTGTGATGATTCCAGGGGCTTCATATCTGAAATTCAACGCCAATTTATTGAATGAAACGAAATCAGTATTAAAATCTTTTGTACGTATATTCAGATCTGTCCATTTGAATTTAGAATCGATTCTGCCATTGAGTTTCAAGCCTGTATCAACTGTAATTTGATTAAACGGAAGGTTTTCCGGCAAGGATGTAATTTCAGATCTTGAATCTGCTTTTAAAGAGATAATTAAATCATCTTCCGGCGATCGTTCGAGAGTGAAAAATATCCTTGATAGTTCAGTACTGAAGTCCTCTGTATTGACATTTATGCTTATATTCCGGCCGCGAATTAAAAAATCATCGGGAAGTTTGAGATCAGACGCTGTTTCACCCGACGTACTGCTGTTATCAGTAAGTTTTTTGAGCACATTTATAAGTTCCTCATTTCTGCTGCTGTCGTAGTTCAGTTCTGAATTGACCAGAAGCAGGCCGTTGAAAGCATTCATAGGATCATCGAGTCGGAATTTGAATATATTGAAACTGAGTCTGAGCTTTTCAATTTCAAGCAGAGGAGTATGCGGAGTATCTTTTGAGAGTACGGCGAAATCGCGTATCTCGAAGGCATGAAGTATTGAGGGAGCTATGCTGCTGTATGTGATTTTATGATCAAGCTGCTCTTCAAGCATCTCTATGGTTCTGATCTTGCCGTCAGTAATTATTTCGCTGAGCTTGATTCTGACAGGAAACAGCAAAGTTATCAGAAAAACCAGAAGAATAGCTGTAATTAGTATTTTTAAGCCCGCGGCTTTATCAATAGCAGGTCTCAGAACCATTCTCCCCCAACCATAATTATTTTAATTTACACCAAATGCTTTATAAAGTCTGTGTCTCTCCCTAAGTAATTGCGGAAAAACACACAATAATTTATTATCGGTATTATGACGGATAATTACGAAATACTTGAAAAATTTATTGTTTTAGAAGGTCTTGACGGCAGCGGTACAACCACACAGCTGAATATGATCACAAAAGCCCTTGAGAGCTCAGGCAGTAAGGTTTTTGCCACATGTGAACCCAGTCCGCTTCCTTCAGGACAGCTGATTAGAAAGGTACTTGAGAAAGAGATTGATGTAGAGCCGGAGACTCTTGCGAGGCTTTTTTCAGCGGATCGTCATGAGCATCTGTATAACAAAAAAGACGGTATTATAAAACATCTTAATGAAAACAACATTGTGATTTCAGACAGATATCTTTTTTCTTCACTCGCCTACCAGTCTCTAGGCTGCGGATTTGAATTAGTGCAATCGCTGAATAAATATCCTCTGCCTGAGTATCTGATATATCTGGATCTGAGTCCCGAGGTCTGCCGCGAACGTATGAGCAGCCGGGATCTTGAAGAATTATTCGACGGAGAATCCATACAGATGAAAATTATCGATAACTATGAACGAGGCATCCGCTTATTTGAAGACAGTGGCATGAAAACCATTAGAATTGACGGAACTAAGCCATCTGAGCAAATCTGTGCTGAAATACTTGGAGTAATAAGCCGATAATCAAATTGTGAAGCGATGTTTCTTTATTCTACTGATACTCATTCTGCCTGTAAGCGGCATTTTCTCTTATAAACTCCTCTATGCCGAGCAGTTTTATAAGCTGTATCATTCACATTATATTCAGTATCCCGAAGACAGTGCCGAGAATATCTATTATCTTGAAACGGCACTCAAACGGCCTTTTGTAAATCCTCTTAACGCCTTAGCTGTTATTAAAGATGAAGGCGAATGGGAGCGTTACCGTCTGCTCTTCAGGATGCATGTAAATTTGAAGCTTATTGAGCAGTACAGGCTGCTTGCCGTTAAATATGATAAATTCGATGCCTATTTTTATAATTATCCGTGGAAACAGGAAAATCTGAAAAGTCTGCAGATGGCGGAGCAGTATTATAAAGATGCCCTCTACTACTGGGACAGGGTCATAGAGCAGGTGGATCTGCTTGAGGAAAATAAGTACATCTACATTGAGGGTCTTGAATACTGGGAAGATGAACTTTTCAGAATAAAAAACGGCAAACTCGACTATGATGAGTTCATCAATGATGATCTCAAAAGGCTGTTTGAGGTAAGAACTGCTTTTGAGGCGATGAATCCAGAAAGCTATTAATCTGATGAACCAAAACTCAGCTGATGTATTTTACAAACCTCCTGATAAGAAATATCAGTCCGCGCAGAACGGCAGAAAATATATACCCAAAGTATATGATGAAAAGCGAAACGGTTTTCTCAATTTTTTTGTTTTCGGGTGAAAGCTCAAGGGGATAACGCCAGCTTTTATGCGATGTACTGTCAAAGTAGAGAAGAAAACCCAGAAAAAGAAAAAAAGTCAATAACTTGATTTCTCTTTTCAGGGCTGGTTTCATCAGTGTCTGTCGTCCGTCAGGCTCAGGTTGATATGCCAGAACTGCTCAAAATTATCAATAAAAAGTGCTGTCAGCTCCGGATCAAAATGAGTACCGCTGTCAGCTTTAAATGTTTCAATAATCCTGTCCCTGTTCCATGGTTCTTTATAGACCCGTGGGCTTGCCAGTGCGTCGAAAACGTCAGCTATCGCTGTTATTCGGCCGTATAGGCTGATATTTTCACCCTTTATTTTTCCCGGATAGCCGGTTCCGTCCCATTTTTCATGATGATGCAGTGCAATATCAGCGGCAGCCTTGAAAACCGTCCGATCAGAATGCTTAAGCATATCGTAACCCAGATTTGTATGGCCTTTCATTATATTGTGTTCTTCGTTAGTTAAGGGACCTGGTTTAAGCAGTATTGAGTCTGCAATTGCAATTTTGCCGATATCATGCAGCGGCGATGCTGTTTTAAGAAGAAGTGCTTCGGTGTCGCTTAGACCGTAGAGCAGGCTGAGAAGCCTTGAATATTCGGCTACCCTTTTTACATGATTGCCGGTTTCCTTTGAGCGCATTTCACCGGTTTCTGCAAGAGTAAAGATGATCTCTTTCTGGGTGTTATCAATCTCTTCCTGAAGAAGGACTGCTGCAAGCTGGTTACCTGCGTAACTTGCGGCCAAAACAAGGTGCTGCTGATCTTTTTTTGTGAATTTCTTAAGGGGTGTAAGACTGTTTAATACCTGAACCACCCCAATCATCTTGCCCGCACTGTCACGAATTGGCAGGGCGATAATTCCGTAGGTGCGGTATCCGGTTTTTTTATCCACTTCTTTATCAAAACGCGGATCAGAGTACGGATCATTTATAATCAATGGATTTCCGGTTGTTGCGACAACACCTGCTATACCCTTATCTCTTGGTATTTCTATCCTGTCTACACCGTGGGCGACTCTTGTCCAGAGAATATTTTTACTCTCATCCAGCAGCCACACCGTACATCGATCGGCAGAGACAACATCCCGTCCGAAATCTGCTATGAGTCGAAGTATTTTATCGATATTTCTTTCTCTGGCTATCCGTGTGAGATAGTCAAATATTGTATCCAGCAGTTTTACAGCCGTAGGTCTGTTAACAAGGGTTTTTGTATCCACTTTTTATAGGATACTAAAAAAGGATGGAAAATGAAAGTAGATAAACATCACATAATAATTTTTGGCAGAAAACATATGTCCTATCTTGGCCGCTATAGTACTTTATAGGGATTGACAAAGAGCTAAAGGTCACATAATCTCATTGGTATGAAACTATCATCACTTTTAGAGAAAGATTTAATTCTGAACAGGGTTCCGGTAAAAAACCGCGAAGATGCCGTCAGACTGTCGATAGACAGGTTGTTTGACAAGAAAAAGATTATATTTGATAAAGATAAAATCATAGAAGAGATCAATGCACGCGATAAACTCGGTGGAACAGTTTTTAAAAGCGGTCTTGCAATACCGCATGCGAGGATCAAGGAATACGGAGATCTGTCTATTGTAGTCTGTATCCCCGATCATCCGGTCGATGTTGAGGGTCAGCCTGTTGACTGCTTCGTCGTAATGATAACCTCACTTGCCGTATCGAACCTCTATCTCCAGGTTCTTGCTGCTCTCGCGAAGCTATCAAACGACAAGGACTTTTTTCATGCTTTGACAAACTCAACCAGTGCAGAGGCGTTTCTTGAATTGACAAGTGACAAATATGTCAAAAAAGAACTTACGGTTGAAGATTTAATGAGTACCGATAATGGTATTCTTAAACCGGAAATGACTCTTAAGGATGCTACCGATATTTTTTATATGAAGAAGACGAGTTATCTTCCGGTCCTTTCAGAGGATGGTCATTTTCTTGGTGAACTGCGTATTAATGATCTTATATCAGTAGGAATCCCTGATTATGCAAAGATGATAGGCAGCTTAAGTTTTCTTAATTCATTTGAACCCTTTGAAAAGCTTATGAATGAGGAAGACGATATTCTTGTCAGCAGTGTGATGAAGCAGTCGCTGGTTAGCCTCACTCCTGAATCTTCGGTGGTGGAAGCAGCATTAAAAATGACACAGGGTAATTTCAGACATCTTCCCGTCATCAAGGACGGCGAGCTTATCGGAATACTGAATATTATGGATATTCTCAATAAGGTTCTGCGCAGGTAATAAAATGAATACATTAATGATTCTCGGCCTTGTGATATTTGTTGTCAGTTTCGTTCTCATATCATCGGAAAAAATAAACAAAACAATAATTGCTTTACTCGGAGCTTTTCTGTTTATAATTCTTGGAATAATAGGACAGAAGGCTGCATTTGAAGAGATTGACTGGAACGTTATATTTCTGCTTATCGGAATGATGGTTATCGTAGGAATCACAAAGGAGACCGGAGTATTTCAGTATGCTGCTATAAAAACTGCAAAGGCTGTAAAGGGAGAACCCATAAGAATTCTGATCCTGTTTTCGTTTCTAAGCGCAGTATTTTCAGCATTTCTGGATAATGTGACCACGGTAATGATTTTGACTCCTGTGATAATTCTTGTTGCGGTTGAACTCGGTCTTTCTCCAATTCCATTTGTTATAAGCAGTGCGGTTGCGTCAAACATAGGTGGAACAGCAACTTTGATAGGTGATCCGCCGAATATAATGATAGGAAGTGCAGCCAACTTTGGTTTCACAGACTTTCTGGTGAATCTCGGACCTATTGTTGCTGTAAACTTCATTTTGCTCTGTCTGATTATTTATCTGCTGTTTCGTAAAAAGCTTAAGGTGAGTATAGAACGCCGGGCAAGAATAATGGAATTTGATGAGAGCCGCTCGATAAAAGATAAGAAGCTGCTGATAAAATCAATGATAGTCATAGGGTTGGTTGTCGGCGGATTTCTCATACACGATCATGTCGGGCTTAAACCTGCAACTATAGCAATGTTCGGCGCCGCCCTTCTCATGCTGATTGCCGGAGGTGAGGATGTAGAACATTTTTTCCATGAGATTGAATGGGGTACGATATTCTTTTTTATCGGATTATTCATCCTTGTAGGCGGGCTTGTTGAGCTCGGCATAATTGAGATCCTGTCATCTGCCATACTTTCTTTTACTGAGGGAGATATCACTCTTACGGCAGAGCTGGTGGTATGGCTTTCGGGTATTATGTCCGCGATTGTTGATAATATTCCATATGTTGCAACCATGATCCCTATGGTTGAGAATATGGGCCATGCTGTAGGAGCGGAGGCTGTCGAACCGATATGGTGGTCATTAGCCCTCGGATCCTGTTTCGGAGGAAACGGTACAATGATTGGAGCATCTGCAAACGTGGTTGGTGCAGGTATTGCCGGTAAGAACGGTTATAAAATATCCTTCCTTGAGTTTACGAAGTACAGTTCGTTTATTACTCTAATTACCCTGATTACAACAAGTTTCTACGTCTATTTTATAATTTTGTAATTGCTGCGGCAGCAGCGGCTGCAGATGAGAATGCATACTGCAGATTGAATCCTCCGCTGTCACCGTCTACATCAATGATCTCTCCGGCGAAATAAAGTCCGGGGAGTTTCCTTGATTCCATCGTAGCAGGATTTATCTCTGAAGTTTCAACTCCGCCCGCCGTACACATCGCGCTGTTTCTGCCCTCCGGAGACCGGATTTCTATTTTCAGGGAACAGAAGGCATTGAGCAGTTTTTTCCGGTCAGCTGCCGTGATATCAGCTGCCCTCGTCGTGGGAGCTGCCGCCGAATCTGAGCGAATAAATACTGATAAGACCAGCCTTTCAGGCAGACTGAAGGCTGTAAAAAAGCCTTTAATGCTGCTTTTACCTTGGGCGGCACAGTATTCAATGAAG
>DMKD01000335.1 GCA_003454605.1 Spirochaeta sp.
TTTCGGATGAGGCTGAACTGATATATGGATGTGACTCTGAAGCGTCTTATACCGCGTTCTGCTGCTTCCTCAATCATTTGCTCAAGTCTACCCAGACTGTTCTCGGGGCAGAAAAACGGCAGGATGAGCTCATGAATTCCATCCGCTCCTGTTACCGATCGTGACGGGCCGCCTATGAAGCTGCTTATGTCCAGGACATTTATGCGCTCGGCAGGCAGTTTGACTCCGGCCTTTATGTCGTGGGGTTTAAATACAGCGGGTTTTCCCTTTTTGTCGGCATAGATATCGCTGTCACGATCAGCTATGAAGTTTTCCCGCCAGAAGTCCGTGTCTATTACTTTGTTTTCAAGTGCTTCGCTGACAGCTGTCTGCTTCTCAAGCCATTCCCAGAACGCCCGCCGTGTTTTTTTTAGTCTGCCGGCGGGGATAAAGAGGCCCGGACCGTCTGCAGCTGCGGTGATTTCTGCCTTGACTGAAGATGCCTGGAGTTGCTCGTTTCGGGTAACCGCGAAAGCCTCTTCAAGGGTTGTTGCTTCAAGCGGTCTGTTCTGAGCGGGATCGATTGTTTCATCGTCCCGCCACTTGAGTTCGGTGCCGTCGGGCAAGCTGGCCGTTGCGTCCAACCCGTTTTCGGAAGCGGTAATTTTCAGGCTTAATTCAAGCGGCGGGTCATACAGCGGCATATCGGCCGGGCGCTTAACACTCTCGGCGCTGCTTTCTCCGATTTTATATATCATGCTGCGCGTGCTTACATCCTTATCACAGTGAATGAAAACACTGCTGCCTTTAGTGGCTGATTTTACCGAGACGCGATCTCGGCTCATCTTTGTGATTGTAATCGACGGGCCTTCATCGCCGGAGCGCGGTTGTATTCTTATGCGATCGCCTATGTGAAGACGCTGAATAACCGATGCTTCAAATCCGTTTCTTCCGGTTTTTTCAACCGAACCTGCAAGCCTTCCTGATGCGCCGGCAGAATCGTACTGTATGAGGCTTGCCATATCCTCCGCTGTAGAGAAGCCGTGTGACCATTTCCTGCCATATGAACCGGCAAGAACTGCACGGGCTTCCTTCAGGGTTGCCGCCTTTAAATCGGACGGAGTATCGAGCATCATCCGGTAGGCCGACACTACACTCTTAACGTAGTCCGGTTTTTTCAGCCGGCCTTCTATTTTGAGCGAACACACTCCGGCGTCGGCCAGGACGTCGAGCATATCAAGGCTGTAGAAGTCGCGGGTAGAAAAGAAGAAGCCGCTCTTTTTGCTGCCGTCTTCCTCTCCATGATAACGCCTGCGGCAGGGCTGTTTACAGCGTCCGCGGTTGCCGCTCCAGCCTCCAAGCCAGGACGAGAATAGACAGTGTCCTGATATGGAGCAGCAGAGTGCTCCGTGTATAAACACCTCAATCTCAGTGCCTGTGCTGCATATTTTTCTAAGTTCTTCGATGGTTACCTGTCTCTCAAGTATTACTCTCTCAAGCCCCATATCAGAGGCTGCGGCAACACCGGCGCTGTTGTGAATGCCCATCTGGGTTGAGCCGTGTATTGCTATATTCGGGAAGTATTCGCGCAGAAAGCGTGCGACGCCAATATCCTGAATGATTACGGCATCGGGTTTCAGGTTTGATATCTTTTCAACTAATCTGCCGAACTCTTCGAGTTCCTTTTCTTTGACAAGGGTGTTTAAAGTCAGGTAGAATCGTTTATTGTTCTTCTTTGTGTATGCGGACAGCCGGGACATGTCGTCCCAGCTGAAATTATCACCCATTTCACGGGCTTTAAACCGGCTGACTCCGGCGTATACTGCATCTGCCCCGCTCTGAAATGCGGCAGATGCGCAGTTCAGGTTTCCGGCGGGGGCAAGCAGTTCGGGTTGATTTGCTGTTTGCTTGTTCATCCAGTCTCATCATACCCGCCCTTTCGGCAGTATGACAAGGGTCCTTTTCACAAGACTCCAACAGCTTAAGGCGAGCAGCAGAATCAGAATTCCATTATAGACCTTGCTGATTATTCCGATGAGATCTTCTATTCCGGCATCTCTGAACCCGTCCAATATAAAAAAAGCTTCGATCCCCCTCGATAATAGGAGAATAAGGATTCCTATATCAAAAACAACCAGCCCCATCTGTGAAATCTGATGATAGTAATTGCGTTTCCCGGCGGGTATTGCGTCATTACCGGCTATAAACGGAAGTAATACAACAGCTCCTATTGCTATACGTACGCTGAACATGGGTAAAAGGCTCTTTATCTGCTCAGTCAAGATGGGTGTAAAGGTGTGGCTGCCGTTTAAAAAATTGTAGATACCGATTCTATCAATGAATAGATTTAAGGCGACTATAAAAAATGTTGAAAAAATTAAAGTTGCGACGATTTCAGCTCGTGATGGAATCTTCTCTTTGATTTCAGGCAGGTCGGATATCTTCCACTTATCGTCATCAAAATCTATCTCAGCTTTGTTCTTGATTACCCGTTCAAGAATAACGAAGATTATGAAAATAGTTCCAACCGCGCCTGTAAGTGAGCTGAACAAATCCAGGAAGAATAATCCTGATTCTACAGCGCTCATTCCTGAAGCTGACAATGCAAAATCGATTAGAGATACAACAATGGTCACAACGCAGACTATCAATATTACCAGTTTGAATATCGGCATCAGCTCGGGTCCAATCAGAGGCCTGTCTTCCTTGTACTTTGCAGCAAGTCTGGAGGGTTTGCCAAGTTCAAGAAGAACACTTTCCATCCGGTTCTTACCAATTTCCGCATTACCGTATCGCTCTTCACAGATATCGAAGACCATCGACTCGATCTCTTTTGAAATATCGGCCCTCTTAGACAGGGGTAGTTGTCTTGCTACCGCTTTCAGGTATCTTTCAAGAAGTTCTTTTGCAGTGGTTTCAATCTCCATTCATTACCTCCATGAGCCGCGTATTTTGGCTCTTCCATTCTTTTGTAAGATCTATAAGCAGCGACCTGCCGTTCTCGTTGATAATGTAGTATTTTCTCGGCCTGGTAGTATCAACAATCCATTCACTATCGATGAGATTTTGCTCATCAAGCCTGCGAAGCAGTGGATAGAGGGTGTCCTGACTAAGATTGAACTCGAGTTCGTTCATCTTCTTCAGCAGTTCATATCCGTACTTTTTTTCAGGC
>DMKD01000283.1 GCA_003454605.1 Spirochaeta sp.
CGGGTTGCGGGACAGCCTCAATTTCAGTTATTCAGTTAATCAACGCCTGTCTGCTGCTAGATCAGCCTGGCTTCGAGGTCTATTCCGTTTACAGCCCTGATTTCAGCATCAACAATGTCACCGGGGTTAAGGCTGCTTTCTTCGGCATGCAGCACCACAAGGCTGTCGACCTCGGGGGCCTGAAACCATGCGCGGCAAAGATAAAGATCCTCTGAATCAACACCCTCTTCAACAAGAAGTTTCAGTTTATCACCGACGAAACGCTTCATAGCCTTCATGGTTATACTAGTCTGAAGCTCCTGAAGCCGCTCCACATCTTTTTCAGCATTCTTTGAACGCTTTTTCAGCTTGCGGGGACCCTCCATATCATAAGCAGCAGTATCCTCTTCCCGTGAATACACAAAGAAGCCGGCCCAGTCGATCTCCGCAGCCCCGATAAAGCGCTCAAGAATTTCAACATCTTCTTTACTCTCACCCGGAAAGCCGAGCATGAAGGTTGTTCTTATTGCGGCATTCGGAAGTTTTGCCCTGATGCGGCTTAAAAGTTCCAGATAAACATCAGCATTCCCATGCCGGTTCATCGTAATCAGAACTGGTGCTGAGGCATGCTGAAACGGTATATCAAAATATGGAACAATGCGCTTGCTTTCCGCACAGATATCGAGAATCTCAAAGGGGAAATTATCGGGATGTATGTAGAGCATCCTGACAATAAAATCGCCGGGAAGCGCGTCAATTCCCCTGAGCAGCTCAGGGAGAAGGCATTGCTTCTGCGGGTCTGCATCGACTCCGTATGAACCGAGATCCTGCGCAATAAGGTTGATTTCTCTTATACCACTTTCAGTAAGCCGTTTAATTTCTTCAAGAATGCTTCCAGGTTTGCGGCTGCGGTTTGGACCGCGGATTACAGGAATTGCACAGAAACTGCAGTTGTTGCTGCAGCCTTCAGCAAGTTTGACATAAGCAGTTGATGCACCCGACAGCAGGTTTGTTCGATTCACAGAAAGCTTATCATCACAGTCGAAGGCGGTTGATTCTATTTCATTAAGGCCCGGCGCGCTTACAATCTGTGCTTTAGACGATATCAGGCGCTCGGCGAAATCTGTAATCAGCGAGACTGAATTATTACCGAATATCCCGTCGAGTTCAGGCATGGATTCGGCGAGAACAGCCGAATAACGCTGAGATAAACAGCCTGCAGCAATCACCTTCGTATCGGGAAAGGCATCCCGGAATGCTATCAGCACATCAACAGACTCTTCCTTCGCCGGTTCGATAAAACCGCAGGTGTTGACAATTATCAGTGAGGCAAGACCCGGTTCGGCTGTTTTTGCCCAGCCTGCGGAATCAAGCGCAGCAATCATAATTTCTGCATCGACCTGATTTTTAGCACAGCCGAGGTTTTCCAGATAATAGATTTTTTCTGTATTCATTAATATACGGGGAGAAGCTGAAGCTCATACTTTGAGTTTTCGCTGTTGTATACCCATTGAACCATTCTTGATGAAATTTCTCCCGAACCGCCGAGATTTATATCAACCCCGTTAATCTTTGCCGAAAGAGCTCCGGCGTTTGATGCCCAGAGCTTAACTTTAGAGTTCACATCAAGCCTGAATGTCTCACTCTTGTGAAAGTAGCGCTCTTCGCGGTTAGATGAGTCAGCTTCATAGCGCATCAGACAATATCCTCTGAAGATAATATTCAGGGTAAAGGGTTCTACAGCGTCTGCCTCTCTGACAATCACAGCATCAACAACCCTCGAGGGAGTTCCCGCACGGCCGGCGGAATAAGCTTCGGAGCCTGCGGCATCTATAGCCGGGCTGTCGCTTTCAGGACTGTCATCGACTATTCCTGATTTACCGGGTGTTGCTGATTGAACAAAACGGTCAACATGAAGTACAACCGAATTATTATCAGCATCAAAGCTGCGCAGAAGAAGTCTTACATCGGCTGAAGAATCACCGTCCAGATCAAGCAAAGCCTCTTCACCTGCCTTCATTAAAAGTTCACCCCGGGGATGAACGAAGGTCACCGATTCCGTGATATCCGCAATCACCACAAGGTGATTAACATCATTAAGTTTAATAGAGATCGCATCATTCTTCTTAAAACGCTTTTCAAGCACTTCGTCAGCAAACTCATAGGTATCCTTGATGTTCAGTTTTGCCGCAGTCACTTTCTCAGCTTCCCGCGCCTCCGGCTCTGCCTCTACTACAGTGGTTCTGCCGGCGAAGTATTTGGGATAAACAAAGAAATATCCGACCGCAGCGAGCCCTATCACAACAGCAGCAATTATGACAATAAACACTGCAGGGGACAGGGGGTTTCGTGTATCGAGAAGCTCTTCCATCGGAGCGGGCTGCTCCTGAATCATCATATTCTTATAAAGAGTAATCATCTCCCCGGGATCGAGTCCGAGATATTCGGAATAGTTCCTCAGGAAACCGAGAAGATAGGTTTCGCCCGGAAAGACTTCAAATTCCTCAGTCTCAAGGGCAGTCAGATAAGATTTCGCGATATTTGTTTCACGGGCTATCTGCTCAATTGAAAGGCCAAGAGATTCCCTAGCTGTTATTAATTTCTGACTTATCGATTCCATTCGATCATCCTTCAGGTTCAAAGAGAAAGTTTTTTATCTCGTAAGCAGAAGCAGGAGCCTCATAGTCGAACCGGACATCAGGTATATTCTGATTGATCTCGATCCCGATAAAATCAAACTGAACCTCTTCCATTTCGGGAGTTACAGCTCTCATTCTACGAATCATGTTGTCTTTCCCGATTGACATCTCTATCTGCCTGAACCCCTGCTCGGTTGTCCGCCATTCAAGCATAAGCTTGGTTACGAGTTCATTCGAGTTCTCTTCAAGCGGGACGGGATCAGGTCCGTCAAGATATCCTATACTGTATCCCTTTTCGAGCAGCTCAAGCCCCTGACTGCTGGCGATGGTTGCAAGGCTTGCATCACTGTGCCGTTTAAGTTTCTGAGTCATAACAACGACCTGAGCCGGTAGGTAGATCATCAGATCTTCACCAGTAACACATATAACCTGTTCTTCGGGATCAGAGAAGTCAATCCTGAGCAGGTTGGGGTTCTTGTAATAGATAATACCGGAAGACGCAACAGCGCTTTCGCCGGCCCCCTGGGTTATGGTTATTTCAGCCTCATAGTCAAAAACCTCTCCATAATACTCGGAGGTTCTTTCAAAAAAGCTGACTGCTGTTACCAGCTCTTGTGCGGAGATGCTAAAGGCTGTAAAAAGTAAGATTGATATACTGCAA
>DMKD01000225.1 GCA_003454605.1 Spirochaeta sp.
CCTTTTGAGTGCACATATTCACCCAATTTTCCCGAACTTCTCATGCAGCTTGATATTTCGCTCGCTGTCAGTACCTATCAAGCCGGCAAGGTCGTCTTTTTAAGCCCTGTTAATGAGAATACGCTCATACAGCTGCCCAGAAACTTTACTTTCGCTATGGCCCTCGGTATAAAAGGCAATAAACTTGCTGTAGCTGCGCGCGATGAAGTTAATATTCTCAGCAATGACCCCAGCCTCGCGGCCAATTACCCGGGACAGCCCAACACTTACGATAATTTTTATGTTCCGAGGACAACATATCACTGCGGGCGATTGAACATCCACGGCTTTCACTGGGATGACAGGGGGCTGCTTGCCGTTAATACACAGTTTTCATGTCTCAGCTATATCAATGAGAGCCACAGCTTTGAACCGGTATGGAAACCACCGTTTATAACTGAACTTGCCCCTGAAGATCGCTGTCACCTGAACGGCATGGCAATACGCAATGATAGACCCGAATATGTTACAACCCTGGGCAGCGGCGACAAAGCCGGATGCTGGCGTGAAACCCGTCCCTTCGGCGGCACGCTAATTCATGTCGAAAGTTCTGAAATTATTCTCGAGAAACTCGGTATGCCGCATACACCCAAATTCCTAAACGGGGAGCTCTATGCGCTTCTATCGGCCACTGGTGAGCTTATCAAGATTGATGCACAGCGCGGTACATATGACGTAGTTGTACAGCTCGACGGTTTTGTGAGGGGAATGTGTCTTGTTCAGGATTATCTCTTTGTAGGACTCTCACGGGTTCGCCAGAACCACCCCACTGAAAATCTGCTGCCGATTGCCGACAAGGCAAAATCAGCCGGGATTGTAGCAGTTCATCTTCCGACAGGCACAGTACACGCAAAATTAACATACCGTGCGTCGGTTGAAGAGATATTCGATGTGGAAGCCCTTCCCGGTATGAAGCGTCCCGGAATTATCAACACCCTGAATGATCATTACAAGCTGTCTCTGACAGCGCCCGGAATGTCCTGGTGGGGCAAACCGGAAGAAAAAGACGGGGCGGATAAAGATTAGCGCTTATTCTTCATTCCATTGAACATTATGTCTGTCCTTAGCTGCTGAAGCCCGTACAGTATCCGGATTTTCACTAACAATATAACTGTATGCCTGAACAATTCTCGGTTCAATAACCTCAGCTTCTCTGTATCTTGATTTCGCTTTGCTGTATTCTTCCAAATCGAAATGAATTCTTGCAAGGTTAATGAGTACATTTGGATCATCGTCGCGAACCGCTCGAGCCCTTTCCATATAGATCTGCGCACCCTTTGTGTCATCACGGAGATATGCGATGTTTCCGAGATTAATTAAAGCGGGCAGATACTCGCGTTTTTCAAGAGCAAGCAGGAATTGTTTTTCTGCTTCTTCGTACTTACCATATCGGGCATAGACAGTTCCAAGCTTGTTGATCAGTCTTGGATTGTTGTTGCTGTCTTTAATACGCTTAGTAAGCTCCGAAACCCGAGGTCCGATTTCTCTCCCAATAAAATCATCAAGCACTTTTGAATAGTTGGGCAACACTTCAGTAGTCTGAGGAACATTAATATCAATGGATGATGAAGCGAAACCGGTCGGTGCAAAGGTCTGCCAGGCATCACGAACCTTATAAATATCCGCCTTCATCTTTGAGCTGCCCTCACGCCACTGTTTGGCTCCGTAATCCCAGGCACTTAGAAAGTTTTCAGTTACCATTGTTATTTCAATCGGGATCCAGGCCTCATCATCAATAAAAATGAGATTCTCAGGAGAAGAGAATGTCTTCTCGGCTTCCCGTTCATCCATATTCAATGCGAATGCAGTAAAAATATGTCCCGGCACTGTAATAAAAGCAGTTCTTATTCCGACAGATTCAAGCAAAGCACAGTATAGAATGGATAAATCATCGCAGTCTCCTGTGCGATAATCAAGACTCTGCTGAGGAAACTGCAGAAAATCAAGGAACTCTTCGTTATCAGATAATTCGATATAAGATGAATCGGGGTCAATAACATATTCCATCCCGTAAATATTCAGAGCCTGAAATATTGCCATCGCCTTTCGCAGATTTTCATTGACAGCAGTAACACCCTCACTTCTGATGGAAGCTGCTACATTTCGGGCAAATCTTAATACAGTAGGGTCATTCGCTGTAACGAAGGCAGCAGCTTTTCGGTCGTCATCCCAGGTCATGTTATTCCTGTTAAGTATATTTATACTTTCAGAAAATGAAGTGCTTAAAAAATCATCATCTTCCTGGTAATCAACAAGTATTTGAGCTGTTACCGAGGTCCCTTCGGTTATTCCAAGAACTGAATCTTTGAATAAGGCGTATAAGGGAACATCAACCTTCTCACCGCTCTCCATTTCATCAATGACAAGGCTCAGTTTAGGAGCCTCCATAAATTGATTAACAAAAAAACTAACCTTAACATCAGATATAGTTTTCTTCTCATTATTTCTTATTACTACCGAACCTAAAGAATTCTTATTATAATACTGATAAAACACAGGAAAGACCGGATTAAAGACAGGAGGCTCGATCTCAAGCAGAGGCCTTCTTTCCCGGGTACTTGATGCTGCTCCGGGTGTGAATGATACACCTAAGGATACTGAAACACCCTCAAAAAAAGACTGTTCGCTAAAGGCCGGCTCGGTAAGAATCTCTCCAATATAATAGTCATAAGAGCCCATTACAGAGGCCTGAACAGAATCAGAGATGTTTATCTGGAGTCCGGTTTCTGCACCTAACAAAGGATTTCCAGCCGTAGTCCCGTCATAGACAACCAGGAATCCTCCGCCGTACAGCCCAAGGCGATATGAAAAAAGTTCTCCCATATCCAGACGGGTACCCCCGCCAACCGAGACTGATATAAGATTAGACCCTGCCTCGCCAAGACTCGGAATTAATTCATAGCCGATACCGCCTTTAATATACAAAGGAGCCGTGAAATCGTAGATACCGGCCAGCATTGCGCCCCCGCCTACCGAATAGAGCTCAGTACTTGCCCGCATCGGCAAAGTAACCCTGGGGGAAACATCTATGGAGATATTGTTGTTCTGCGCAAAGAGCCCCGCTGTATTGATTGCGAATAATAGTAATACTAATACTGTCAATTTCTTTAGTTCTTTCATCAGAGCCCCTAATAATGCCTTCGAATTTTGATATCGTACTGGCCGCTATCTTCATATATCTGATCATACCCATTTATATCCTGGTAGGTTGCACCTAAATGCGTAGTATCAGCTTCCACTTTAAGAAATATATAATCTCCTGTGCTTCCTCCTGCTATATTTTGTTCTTCAATCTTATAGGATTCTGAATCGTAATAAGTGAATTCATGATCTGCAGTGCCCAGCTCAGTTTCAGTAATAACTCCGGGGATGGTGTTAGTAGTCCAGGTATTCCACTCGGCTGCAGTTACATTCCACAGACTTACTTTCAGCGGAATACTGTAGCTGGTTAAATAGTTGCCGACATATAGATCAATTGGCAATCCGTTCATTTGTGAAGGAATCTCATACCAGAAGAAATCCACATCTGAATAAATCAGGGTTGTGCCATCAGATTCTCCTCTAAAGTCATAGTCCTTTCGGTAAAAAGTACGGAACACAGTCGGTATTTCATAGCTTCCAACTAAATCCCAGTCCGGTAACTGGTTTCTGATACTGTAATCTGTGGAACCGGTTGGAGAATCCTTTTCTATCCAGGGAGTTTCATCAGAACCTCCTGTATGAATAATATTACTGTTTCCATATTCTCCGTCGTACACTATAACCTCAGAATCCGGCAGAGAGTTATCATGTGCATCTGCTCCGACAATTACATGAAAGCGGTAGGCTCCGGTAATGGGATTTGAAGGGTACGTACTGTCGCGTGTTATTTTTGCAAAATATGTAGTCGGTGAATAAACCGGGATTACTGCTCCTCTGACAGTATCGTCTGATATCCATGGCTGTCCGCCTGGAGGAGAATCACCGGATGTATCCGGCTCATCTCCATTACCGATGTCCATCGAAGGATAAATCTGAAAGTTCACTACTATTCCGTCGGCCTCTATACCTCCTATCGGTTCGGTATAAATAAGGTAGTCAATGTATGATGACATATAGACATCAAATCGAATCCAGTCTACATCATCCCCTGGATTACTGGTAAAGCTGTCATTGTCAGGGTCACTCGGCGGTACAGAATAGATTGTTCTGTTTATTCCTTCAGGTGCTACATATACATAATTGTAAGAATCTACTGGGAGACTGTGTTCGTTATACATGTCGTATTCATTTTCTCCGGATGTTGACGGATCGTCAGGCTGGTCCCAATCGTCGTAGGAATATGTAATCAGTATTCTATACTGTCCGCTTGGCTGATCCATATCATCGCCGACTGAGGTAGAATTATTAACCACACCAATATAATAGATTCCACCACTCTTATTTTTAATTACCATTCTATTAGAATCCCAATCAAACGCAGATATTCCATTGCCGTCGGAATCTATCAATGACAAATCAAATTCTATATTTCTTGATTCTGCCGAAAAATCAAAATATGTAGGGTCCTCCTCTACCTCTATAACATAATCCAATCCGTTTTGAATAGTAACTTCAAAATAGTCTGTATCAGAGGCTTCCAGAGTTCGTGTTTCAACATTATCCCGTCCAAAGGTCAATGTTGGAGCTGTGCTGTATACATCATCGGAATCTTCGAAAGCATCGGCATCTGCAGGTTTATAAAAGTAGCCTATCTCGTACTTGTCTAAACCTCCGCTCGGGCTCTCTATTCTTATAAAATACTCAGTGTCCCCCTCAAAGTAGGTTCCTCCGCTGTTTATGACACCATCATCAGATCTGGTGCCGGGAGTTGCTGACATCGGAGATGTTTCAGTTACAGCATCACTCAAGCTCTCGTATAATCCAACCATAAGCTCAATGTTTATATTCCGTACACGTATTTCATAATAATCATTAGTTGAGGGCGTAAACCTTAAATAATCTATATCATCACCAGTATGCAGTGTTCTGGCAATCTCATAAGTACCATGTGAAATTTCCCAATAATTATTTATATCATCATTTGTTTCAAAGGGATCTGCCGCCACAGGGCTTCCGTCTGTGTAAAGTACAGAGTAGCTGTGACCCGGCGACATTATAAAATCGGGATTCACATTATAGAATGCTGGTTGACTATCCGGAATATTGCCCGTCATTGTTATTACAGCACCGTTGGCATCAACGAAGTAAGAGCTGGGATCTCCGACAGGGATGATTTGTAAGCCGTCAGCAGCATCATCTGTAATCATGTTGCCTGTTTCTGACGAGTTGTACCATAAAATTGAATCATCATCATCATTGGTACTTTCCCCGATAGGATAATCCTCATCAAGATCATGAAAGAACTTGAATAAGCCGGATGAAATGCCCTCGGGCAAGGCTGAGACCGGAATTGTTAATTTTCCTGATTCTGTAATAACGTAATCGGGAAGGACGGTAATTGTTATAGGCATTGCTTCAGGTACATATTTTAGAGGAGAGGACCAGAACTCTATATAAATTGGTTTATCCTCAGTTAATGCCAGATCATTGCTGAAGTATGTAAAATCAATTCCTATCTCGTTATCATGAAAATACCGTGTAGTAAAATCGATTGTGAAATCAATGGCTAATGCTGCCCCCTTAAGACTCTTGAGGCCGGTTGTTATGGTCAATCTGTATGCAGTTTCCTTTTCAAGAACAGCTGCCGGTGATACTGTAACCGTTTTTGTATCATTGTTATAAATAACTGCTGCATCAATCGCTGCTTCGTTGGAAATCCTGGAAAGTTTTACAGTCTCACTTGTTACTGATTCAGGGTCAAGTGCAATATCGAAGACAGCTGTGAGTATAGCAGAAGTTGATACACTCTCAGCGGAATTACCTGGTACAACAGATTTAATAGCAGGAGAATCTCCGGCTAATGAAACAGCAACATCGGTTTCGACCTGATCCATTAACTTAATAATAGCGGGATTTGAACATGAAGCAATAATTATCATTATTACAAAAAATACAATTGCTGTTATTGCAGTAAAACTCTTATTAACCATATCAGTCCTCCTGAAATGTAGAGAAACATAATATAATTAAATTGAGAATTACACATAAGCAACATTATATATTACAATTTCACTAATAATAATATATCACCGTAACAGAGGTATTTCATAGTATTTTAGTCACATTTAAAGAGAAATTTTAGTTTAGGTGCTGGATACTCATTAATCTGCAGAAAATTATGCCATCAGCACCTATAAAACAGTCTTGCGTTCCCATAAGATTCCAAGCACCTTTTCAAGCCGCTCACCTAATGCCTCGCCGCCGCCTGTTGTGACATCATCCATATTTTCAAATACGGCATATGGAAGTTTTATTCCATTCACCTCAATGTATTCCGAATCACCGGCTGTAAACTCTCTCCAATCGCTGTCCTTATAAAGCCTTGTCATCTTCTCATCCGGCAGGCCGTGTTCGAGAATACTGTAGGGTTTATCCGGATTGAAGCGACGGCGGTTTTTCTTCAGAGATTCCTCGAAATCCACATTGATATACAGCACCGCACCGACGCTGAGCAGCTCATCAGAAAAATGAGAAAACGCTTCTTTCCAGCCGCCGTGCTCACTGCCGCGTGCAAATTCAAGTACTGCGGTGCCCCTCTCTTCAAAATCCGGGACATCGGTAAGAAGTTTTTTATAATCCAGGTCAATCCTCTCTATCAATAGATTCCAAAGATGCGGATATTTAAAATACCCGTCGTCAGTTGAGTGCAGCCTCTCTTCTCCCATACGGCTCAGAAGCGCATCTTCCTCAAACCATGTCCACAGCATGGGAAAATCATCAACCTCAATAAACTCGCCGATACCGAAACGCTCAAGCCGCTCTGCAGGTTCACACTGCTTCAGGTACCTGATAATTTCACTCTTGCCCGCTGCGGGGCGTCCTATTAGAAATATAATTGGAAATTGTTTACTCATATGTAATTATAACATAGAATAAGCAGGTGATTAGATTTATTAAAACCATCCTTCCGCTCATTCTTCTGCTGATTCTGTTGGTGATAGCTGTGATCGGATTTTCATTTTTTGAAGATCTGAATAATTTTGAAGCTTTATGGATGACGGTTACGACTGTACTTACTGTAGGCTATGGTGATTTGATTCCTCAAACCCATGAGGGACGAGTTCTTGCTATCGTATTAGTACCGCTCTGCATTATTCTATTTACATATTTTATGGGTATGATTATTGGATTCATAGTAGAATTTAATATCTCCACAGTGAAACGGAGTCAAAGAATGGAACGAAAAATAAAGCATATGAGAAATCATATTATCGTCTGCGGCCTGAATCCTATAAGCCTGATAATAATAGACCGGATAAAACAAGACAGAACTGAATTTGTGTTGGTTGAACCGGATGAGTCTAAGTGTGAACAATTAATAGAATCTCATAATATTGTGATTGGAGATCCTGGTGAAGATGATGTTCTCAGACGTGCCGGTATAGAAAAGGCCAATGGACTCATCACGACAGGATCAGATGCAGAAAATGTTCTTACTATCCTGTCAGCCCGTGAGATGAACCCTGAAGTTCGAATCACCTCCAGTGCAGAGCGTGTCGAGAGTGAATCCAAGCTTATGAAAGCAGGTGCTAATAGAGTGATAAACCCGGAACACATCGGCGGAACAAGAATGGCACTTTCAATTCTAAAACCTGCAGCCGTAGATTATATGGATCGTATGTTCACTTCAGAAACCGACAGTTTTCGTATAGAAGAATTATTTTTAACTGATGGTTCCAATCTGATAAGCGAAACAATCAAAACTGCTGAATTAAGGACAAAATACGATATCTCGGTACTTGGAATTAAACGGGAGGGGCATGTATATGCTTCAAAGATTGCTGATCTTGTACTTAAGACTAATGATGTCATGATTATATTCGGGAAAGAACCATCAATATTGAAATTGAAACTCACATCAATGTCAGACGTTCTCTAATATCAGCTCTATAGATAATCAGCTATAACCTTCCACTTCTCAATCTTATGCTCCAGTTTAATTGTATGTGCAGGACTTGATGAAGGTAAAACTTCAAGATATATATTTTCTTTTTCCAGTGAATTAAAACCAAAGCTTCTTTTAAAACTTGAGGCAGCTTTTTGACCATTAAAAAATACAGCAGCTAAACAGCCCCCGTTCTTCTTTCCATAATTACTAATAACTGACATAATATCATTCGGTTTTTCATTGCGGATCATGGTATCAAGACTACCGTCTCTCGTGCAGCTTTGAATACTGTCCCATAGTGCAATACCTCCGGCCCGCAGCATTTCAAGCCTCAGCTCATAGTCATCGGGCGGCACAGGCACTCTCAGCACAGCCGCGGTCAGCCGCCAGAACTGGTTACCCGGAAAACCGTAATACTGCTGCCGCCGCAGCGATTCCTCGCCGGGCATTGAACCGAGTATGAGGACCTTCGAGCCTGAGTTTATTACAGGCGCTAAAGATTTTTTCAATTCCATCTGTTAGAATATAGCAATTATGGGCTCGAAAAAGAAGATTAGTTTTGAAGAATACTACAGAGAAATATACGGCGACAGATGGGACAGCCTGAAAGAGGCACTTCTCACCGACGCGGATAATTTCTGCATCAGTGAA
>DMKD01000438.1 GCA_003454605.1 Spirochaeta sp.
TCGACTGCAGATTTATTCCAGTTAGGAATTTACTCGGCATTGCAATTGACAGTACAGCAAAGATAACCATCATTATTATAAACAGTGTTAAGTTCTTTGAACTCTTAATATTAATTTTCACTCTGTTCTCCCCACTATACTGCCGAAAGGCCTTTTCGGACGTTCATCTTGTTCTGTGCATAGGTAATTGTGACACCTAGTACGATAATCAGTCCTATAAAAAACTGCTGCCAGTAGGACGATAGACCAATTAATACAAGGTTTTTCTGCAGGATCGTAATCAGAGCTACGCCAATCAGGGTTCCGGTTATCGTTCCGGTTCCGCCGCTTATTCTTGTTCCCCCCAGGACTACCGCCGCAATTATGCTGAGCTCGCTTCCCACAATATAATTCGGATTACTATATCGTATGAGAGAGAGGTGCATTACACCCATAATTCCGGCAAGAAGGCCGGCATACATATATGTAAAAAACTGTATTTTACGAATGTTATAACCGGTTCTTTTTGCCGCTTCCCTGTTCCCGCCGATAGCATAGATTCCCCGCCCCAGCATAGTATATCTGAGTATCAGCCAGGTGAGTACAACCACAATCACCAGAATCAGAAAGAATATCGACAGTCCGTATTCAGTACCGTCAGGCCTGGAAAAAGTAAGTATGTTCATCTTACCGAAACTCTTTATACTGTCGGGTATATTACCGACATTAACAGCCTTGGTTCCCACCCATTCAAGAAGGGCGCCGTGGAACAGGCTGCTTGTACCAAGAGTAGTAATCAGCGTCGGCAGCTTAAATATCGATATAAACACTGCATTAATGGCCCCTAGTCCAAGTCCTACTGCTATAGAAATCAGAAACGCAACAACAATATTATCTACTCCGCTTGCGATCAGAACATTGATTGCGATGTACTGGCCGCAGATGGCAATGGCTGTACAGGATACGTCTATGCCGCCGGAGAGAAGTACAACAAAGACACCAATTGCCAGAACTGCTGTTCCTGAACTGCTGCGCAGCAGGTCGAAGATATTCTCAAAGGTCATGAATACCGGGTTAATGGTAGTAATAACGATTGAAAAAACTATAACTATCAGAAGAAGATAGGTTTCGTTCTTTTTCATGAGTGATTTTACATTCACGCTCCTAGCTCCTCGTCATAAGATTTTGTCACAATATCAAACAGCTCCTCTGCTGTGGTTGTGGTTGAGTCTTCAACCTCTTTTATAATTCTGCCGTTCGACATCAGCAGAACACGGTTACAGTTATCAAGAATCTCCTGGATTTCATCTGATATCATGATTATCCCCATTCCCTTTACAGCCAGGTCACGGATAATCTCATGAATTGTATGCTTGGAACCGATATCGATCCCTATGGTTGGACCATCGAGGATGAAAATATCGGGATCGGTAGCAAGCCATTTTGCAAGCACAACCCGCTGCTGGTTACCGCCTGACAGGCTGTTGACTGGATTGTTGCCGGTAGGTGTTTTAATAGCCAGTTTATCAATCCATCTGTCTCCGGTATCTTTGCGTTTAGAAGGGCTCAGCAGGTTCAGCTTTACAAGAAGCGATTTCAGAACAGTAATAACGATGTTATCCCCGATTGACTGCTCCTCAAACAGTCCCTGACCATGCCGATCTTCCGGAAGCAGTGCGATGCCACGCCTGATAGCCTCTTCGGGTCTGGAAAAATTCAATGCCTTACCCCTCATCCGGATCGTTCCACTGTCAGGCTTATTCAGCCCGAATAGTGCCTGGGCAACCTCGGTACGGCCCGAACCAATCAAGCCCGTTATACCCAGGATTTCCCCCTTCTGAAGGTTGAAATTAATATCGTGGAACTGGCGTTCTTTATTAAGATTTTCAACAGAAAGCAGCGGAACCGTATCTTTCAGTTCCTCGTTATATATGTATGGTGAATATTCAAGTTTCCGCCCGGTCATCAGATACACAAGCTTATCATTATCCATCTCTGATGTCGGATAAACACCTATCTGCCTGCCGTCTTTAAGGATAGTGATGTTCTCCGAGATTTCAAAAACCTCGCTAAGCTTGTGGCTGACGAAAAGGATTGATATTCCCCTATTCTTCAGTTTTATAATTATGGAAAAAAGATGATCGACCTCTTCCTTTGTGATCGCAGAAGTCGCTTCATCCATTATTATCAGTTTTGCATTCTGGGTCAGAGCCCTTGAGATTGCAACAATCTGCTTTTTTGCCATTGAAAGGTTTTCCACCTTTTCGTTCAGATCAATCTCTTCACCGATTTCATCAAGCGCCTTCTTTGCCGAATCCCGGATCGTCTTCCAGTTAACGGTCTGCTGATTACTCTCAAGCATCTGATTTGTCGATATATTTTCGGCAACGGTCAGATTCGGAAATAAAGATAAGTCCTGATAGATGATCTGAACTCCGGCGCGAATAGATTCAATCGCCTGTGTACCGTGTTCATGCAGCTCTTTACCTTCTATTTTAACACTACCGCTGTCGGCTTTATATACTCC
>DMKD01000358.1 GCA_003454605.1 Spirochaeta sp.
TTCAAGAAGTTCTTTTGCAGTGGTTTCAATCTCCATTCATTACCTCCATGAGCCGCGTATTTTGGCTCTTCCATTCTTTTGTAAGATCTATAAGCAGCGACCTGCCGTTCTCGTTGATAATGTAGTATTTTCTCGGCCTGGTAGTATCAACAATCCATTCACTATCGATGAGATTTTGCTCATCAAGCCTGCGAAGCAGTGGATAGAGGGTGTCCTGACTAAGATTGAACTCGAGTTCGTTCATCTTCTTCAGCAGTTCATATCCGTACTTTTTTTCAGGCAGCATCGATAGGACGGCAAGTACAAGGCTTCCTCTTCTCATTTCCTGTACCGTACGTTTTAATAACCTTTGTTGTTCCTCAGTATTCATATTACTACAATACTGTGTAATATACAGTATTGTCAAGTAAAAAGTAATGTGAAATGTAGGGTTAGTTTATCCTTTTCAAGATTGTGGAATTCGGATAGTATATTAAAACGTTTTAAATTTGGAGTGATTATGAATCAAAACTATGTCCTTTCCCAGAATGAAGCTTCACAGATTGTTGAGATGATCAGAAAGAAGGTGGAGGAGTACGGCAGCGGGGCTTCAATTGCTGTGGTGGATACGCATGGTGAGCTGCTTGCATTTCTTAGAACCGACAACTGCAGGGTTTCGGTTATCAATATTGCAATAAACAAGGCATTTACTGCGGCCCGGGAATGGACTGAATCGGGAAACATAGGAAAAGCTGCCCGGGAGTATAACTTTCCAGTCACTAATTTTGGCGATCTTCGCTACACAGGCTGGGAAGGAGGATATCCTGTTCTGTATGAGGGGAAGGTCGTTGGCGCAGTTGGGGTGAGCGGCCTCCCTGATGAAGTGGATATGGAATTTGCTAAAGCGGGTGCTGCGATGTTTTCTAAGTAAAAAAATCTAAAACGTTTCAGATTATCCTTGACAGACGACAAATCATACAGTACCATTTATTAACTTTTGATAGCATATGATAGCGTTTAGACGCGAATTGATAAGGAGTTAACTTAAATGAAAGCGAAACTGGTCCCCGTATTTTTTCCGTCCAAGGATGAACAGTTCCAGAAACAGATTGATTATCTGAAAAAAAAACTCGGTGAGTATGCCGAAATCCTGTCCCCGGTCCCGCTTGGTGCAGATATGCCTGCAGATGTTGATGCTGCATTGTTTCCCCAGATTCTTGGTGATGCATACACAATGGCCGATGAGATACAGAAAATTGCCGATGCTGATCTTCCGATGCTTGTCATCACCTCAGCCTACGGAACATTTTCGATGTGGGACTGGGAAATAAATAATTTTCTCAGATCAAAGGGTATGAATCTGATAATGCCTCATAACCTTGAAACATCTATAAAACTCTGTAAAATTCTTGCAACCAAGCGAGATATGAAGAGTACAAAGTTCCGTGTTTACCAGGATAATCCGGGTGAAGGTATGCAGCCGTGGATATTCAAGTGCTTCTACTGGTGGACTGATGAATGTACCGATCAGATAAAAAGAAAGTTCGGTGTTGAAATAGAAAAGAAAAGTTTTAAGACCCTTGCCGATCAGGCAAAAGCGGTTACTGATTCTGATGCTGTTACCGAGTGGAAAAAATGGGATTTCCCGATGGAGGGAATGGGCGATACTGCGGTAAATAATGCAGTTAAAATGTTTCTGGCGCTTGAACGGGACCTTGATGATGATGCTGTTAAGGGAATGGGTATCAATTGTCTCAATGAATCCGCTTTTTCTAATACAACCCCCTGTCTCGCATGGAATATGCTGTATGAAAAATACGATATGATGTGGGCATGCGAAGCTGATACAGTGACCCTTACAACAAAGTATCTTTTGCATAAATCGCTCGGAATGCCGATAATGATGACCAACATCTATCCGTTTTTAATGGATAAGGCTGCTACAGCACATGAGAAGATTCCGGGTCTGCCTGAATTCGTTGATAAACCGGAAGATCATGTACTTCTCGCTCACTGCGGTTATTTCGGTCTGGTTCCAAGATCATTCTGCTCATCATGGAAATGCAAACCGCCTGTTCTTGAAATTGTTGATAAAGATGCACATATGTTTGATGCTCGTTATCCCGAAGGCCCACTGACGCTTGCAAAGCTTGATGCAACGATGGAGAAGATGTTTGTCACCGAGGGAGAACTGGAAGGATATATTCAGTATGATGATTCTTCAGACTGCCGTAACGGCGGAATCCTGAGGGTTAAAGACGGCTACAAGTTTCTCGATAAGGTATACTCTCACCATCTCCTGTTCATGACGGGAAAGCAACAGAGAGATATAGGGCTTGTGGGTAAGATATTCGATATAGGAATGGATGTATTGTAGAATAATATATGCATACAATGCTGTCAATGCAAGCATTGTGAGGAGTTTTCATGGCTACGTTAACAATCAGAAATATCGATGTGAAATTGAAGCAGCAGCTGAAGATAAGAGCAGCACAAAATGACCGCTCGATGGAAGAAGAAGTAAGAACAATTTTGAAAACCGCAGTACTTGAACGAAGCAGTGAGGGTTATAGAATAGGGACAAGTATAAACAGGATATTCAAAGATGCAGGCGGAATTGATCTGCAGATCCCTGCAAGAAAAACCATGCCTCGTAAACCGGAGCTGTTAGATTGATTGTTTTAGATACTAATATTCTTTCAGAAGTAATGAGAGCCAAACCGGAAAAACTCGTAGTTGATTGGCTGGATAGTTTGCCGGGGGATGAATTCCTGCTTCCTTCAATAACTGTTGCAGAAATTCTATATGGAATAGAAGCAATGCCTGAAGGTAAAAGAAAAGTAGATTATTTTTCCTCAGTTGAGAAACTATTCAATATTGTGTTTAAAAATAAAGTTCTTGCTTTTGACGGCCATGCTGCAGTTGAATATGCAGGAATAGTAGCCCGGCGTGAGAGAAAGGAGCAGCCGGTCTCAATGGCGGATGCAATGATTGCCGCTATATGCAGAAGCCGGAATCTGGTATTAGCGACACGAAATATAAAAGATTTCACTGATACTGGAATAGAACTTATCAATCCATGGAAAATTTATAATTAATTCTAAGCTTTTCTCAGCCGACCGAAGCAGTTACTTCAATCTCAACCTTTGCTCCCAGGGGCAGCTCTTTTACTGCAACAGTGCTTCGTGCCGGAAAATCACCCTTGAAGTATGAAGCGTATACTTCATTCACGATAGAAAAATCTGACATTGCTGTAAGATAGATTGTAGTTTTAATGATATTCTCCATTGTCGCTTTGCTTGAGTTCAGTATAGCAGTAATGTTTTTCATGGCCTGCATAGCCTGCTCTTTTGTGTCATCAGAAATTAATCCGCCTTTTTCAGGTACTATGCCTACCTGACCGGACAGAAACATTAAATCCCCGCTTTTTACTCCAATTGAATAGGGACCTATAGCCTTTGGGGCATTTTCAGCTGTGAGAATTTCTTTGTTCATAACTTATTCCTCCTATAAAAGATTTCGCCATGGATGGCGAATA
>DMKD01000210.1 GCA_003454605.1 Spirochaeta sp.
AACCCCGCCACGATAGAGTTGCTAGGCCCTGTCAGACGGAAGCCGGACGGTACAGGCAAGTTTCACCGAAGTCAGTTAAAACTCCCTTCCGAGCTGAACGGTATTCAACGCAGATTTGCCCGCTATGGAATTCATCCTGAGGCATTCGCAGAGCAGATCGCCAGGAACAGACCCGATGCGGTTTTCATTGCTTCAGGCATGACCTACTGGTACCGCGGTCTTATAGAAGCGATAGAGGTATGCCGCAGCATCTGGCCCGATGTTCCGGTAATCATGGGCGGTGTCTATGCGTCACTCATGTCCGGCCATTGTAAATCTGTCTGCGGGCCCGATTATATAGCCGCTGGAAGCATGATTACAGGCAGCGGAGAAGCTTTGAGTGAGTCCGGTCTGGGCTTGAATGAG
Source organism: Spirochaeta sp. (assembly GCA_003454605.1). Classification (GTDB taxonomy): domain Bacteria; phylum Spirochaetota; class Spirochaetia; order UBA9216; family UBA9216; genus Thalassospirochaeta. The sequence continues at coordinate 406 of DMKD01000210.1, forward strand.
TTTCTATCCAGAGCCTCTCTGCCAGGTATTGCACTTGCTGCTGGTTCAGGCCCGCTTGATGCATCCTGCTGGACCGATGCAGCAGTCCTCCGGCTGAACGACGGCTGCCCAATGAACTGCGGTTACTGTGCCTCACGCAGCCTCTGCGGCGGATTCACTAAGGGAAGGCCTGAGCTGGCTTTTAACAGACTTAGGCATCTCTCTGAGACGAGGGGTACACGCAATTTCGCCTTCTATGATGACGCCCTTCTGTTTGATTCTGATCGAAGCTTCATTCCCTTTCTGCGGCAGGTCATAGACTACAGCCGTTCAACCGGGGTGAACTTTAATTTCTATACCCCGAACGCCATGCATATCCGCTACATGACAATAGAAACGGCTGAACTTATGAAGATGGCAGGTTTTCAGGAAGTGCGGCTGGGTTTCGAAAGCTCGTCACCGGAGTTCCATTGCGAATATGATAATAAATACAGCGAGCCCGGGTTCCATAATACAGTGAAGATGCTTTCTGAGGCTGGTTTCAGCCGTGAGCAGATTATCGTCTACATCCTCGCGGGTCTTCCCGGTCAGCAGGCATCGGAGGTTGAGGACACCATCCGTTTCGCCTCCGGCAGAGGGCTCAGCCTTTCGGTTTCAGAGTTTTCCCCCGTCCCCGGCTCTCCTATGTGGCCGGACTGTGTTGAAAACTGCCGTTTCCCGATTGAAGATGAACCGCTGTTTCACAACAATAGTTTCTTTCCTATGGAGTGGAAGGACTTCAGCCGCGAGGACATGCAGAGGCTGAAGACCTTATCAAAACAGCACCTGTAACGAAATCTTACTGATGCAGGTAGAGCTTCGTCACCATGTCGTTAATAGCTTCCAGCGGTTCACCCTCTTTATTGAGGATCTTGTATACCATTTCGGCCACCGGCAGTTTCAGTTTATACTGTTCCATTATTTCTTTAACATAGGTTGCCGCAATGGCACCTTCAGGAAGATATCCGATTTTATCTATGTTATTGACGAGATCAGCAGCATCCTTGAAGGGGGCAATTTTTCTGTCGTTTACAATTTCGCGTCCGAATTTTCGATTTCGGCCGTATTTTGAACGGCAGGTAACATCGAGGTCGCCGACACCTGCTATACTAGTAAATGTTTCAGGATATTCAGAACCGAGGGCACGTCCTAACTGCTGAATTTCATTGAGACCGGCGGCAAGAAGCAGCGATTCGGTGTTGTCTCCGAAATTGTCTGAAACCTCACTGAGCGCGTCGAGCATGCCGTAGGCTATGGCGATAACGTTCTTAACGGCGCCGCAGGTTTGAACACCCGCAACGTCGAGTGATGAGTAGACCATAAGGTTTGAGCCGCTGAGCAGATTGCGGAATCTTATCGAGTTCATGCCATTCTTGCTTGCTGAAATGAGACCGGTGAGCTTCCCCCGTGCAACCTCTTCAGCGTGGCTCGGTCCTGAGATATAAACAAGTCCGTCCTTGTAGAAACCCGGGAGGTAGTCTTCCATTGCCCTGGTTATAAGTACCGGACCGTTGGGACCTTCGATAAATCCCTTCGTCAGGATGCCTATAACCGGTTTACCTTCCATCACGTCGCGTACCGGTACCAGCTGCTTTACGATATCAAGGATATATAGTGACGGGGTGGCAAGGATGATAAAGTCTTTATCCGAGGCTGCCTGCTGCAGGTCGCTGGTGGCTGTTATGCTGTCTGCCAGCTTTACACCCAGGAGATAGCGGGAGTTGGTATGATTCGTGTTGATTTCATCAACAACATCTTCCATATATTCCCAGATCTCAACGCTGTGTCCGAGATCTCCGAGTATTTTGGCTATTGCGGTACCCCAGGCGCCCGCATTTATTATTCCAATTCTTTTAATAGTCTGTTCCATGTTTATTTCCTGTTTCGGCAAAGTTCTTCAAACTGATCAACTCTGGCTTCCAGCATCTTAATACTGCTTAACCAGAAATCCTTTGATGTTATATCATATCCGGCTGCCTTTGTAACATCTTCAGCCGATGCGTTTCCAGTCATATAGAGGATGTCCTTGTACTTTTCCGTGAAGGCCGCACCCTCACTGCGGTATAGTGAGTAGAGACCGAGACCGAACAGTTTTCCAAAGGCATATGGGAAGTTATAAAAGCCGAGTTCCTGATGATAGTAATGTCCCTTCACCGCCCACATATAGGGGTGCATCTGCTTCTCATCCATGGCCTCACCGTAGGTTTGCTTCTGCGCATCAATCATCATTCCACAAAGCTCCTTTGCAGACAATTCCCGGTCTATCCGTTTATCGAAGAGGTTCTTTTCAAAGATGAAGCGTGAGAGGATGTCTACGATTATCTGTGTTGATTCCATGAGCTCATGTTCTATGAGGCTGAGTTTTTCATCAACCTCCGCAGAGCCTAGAGCGCTTTCCAGAACTATCGTTTCACAGAAGATCGATGCGGTTTCAGCCAGCGTCATCGGGAAATCACGGTAGGTTTCGGGAGCATCTTTAAGGATCTGATTGTGATAGGCGTGACCTAATTCATGAGCGATTGTAGAAAGTGCATTGAATGAACCGTTGAAGTTACAAAGCACTCTCGAGACGCCCGAGACATGAAACCCGGTACAGTAGGCTCCTCCGACCTTGTTCTTTCGGGGCTTTGCATCTATCCATTCGTTATCAACAGCCTGTCGGGCGAAATCACCGAGTTCTCTACTGAAGTTTGAAAACTGCTTTACTATGAAATCAGCAGCTTCATCATAGCTGAAAATTTTGTGTCCGGTTCCGACGGGAGCGAAGAGATCGTAAAAGGCAAGCTTGTCCTTTCCAAGCAGCTCTGCTTTAAGCTTAAGGTATCTGCGGAATATAGGCAGCGATTCGGTCATTGCGGTAATCATTGCGTCGAGGGTTTGACTGCTTATCCTCGCCTGCAGGGCTGAACGTTCTAGAGTGGATGTGAAATTACGTCTTTTATTTACCGAGTTACTCGCACCCTTCACTCCGTTCAGGGCAAAAGCCATCGGCACTTCGATTCTCTTCCATAATTCCAGCTCTTTTTCAAAGGCTTTTCGCCTGATTTCTTCATCCTCGTTATCAGCGAAAGCACGCAGCTCCACGGCAGTTTTTGTTTCTCCGGTTTCTTCATCCCACACAATCTGCACCGATGATGAAAGGGTCTGCTGCAGGCGCTCCCAGGAGCCTGAGCCTGAGCGGGCAAGATCGGAGGCCAGATCCTCCATTTCAGGGCTCATCTGTTTATCTTTGAGCATCAGCTGTTCCTCGAAGAAGAAGCTGAACTGTTTGAGGTAACTGCTGTTCTCAATCACCTCATTCAGGTTCGGGGCGTCAGCAAGATAGTTTCTGAGTCGCACCGCAGCTGTACTGAAACCCACCGCTGTTTCTTCGATGCGATTCACTTCAGTTAAAGCCGCCGGATCAGAGGTGTCAACCGAATAACTGCAGTATGCATATGAAAACAGCTCTTCATGGATGGAGCCTGTTTCGTTATAAAGTTTCATAATTGCTGACAATTCTGTTTCAAGAATTTTTTTGTCGTTTGAGGGACCCTTTTCAACCATTGATTCGATTTTTTTGATATTGCTGCCGAAGCATTTGAACATTTCTATATACTCGTCGGAATTGAAATCGGTAAAGATTGAGGAAAGATTCCATGTCGGGATTGTGTTAGTATTCATTTTATCGAGTATAATTCTCATCATCATAATAGGCAATAGAAAAATATTGTGCTATATTCTTTGTCGAGGTGTTGCTGCGTGAAACTGAAAATCATCCTTCCAGTAATCTGTTTATTTATATTTACATCCCCCCTTTATGCTGCTAAAACCGGTAAGACGGAGGAGCTTGCTGCCGGAATCCCGAAGACTGCGTCAATTGAGCTTGCCGCAGATTTCGGCCTTCCGTCAAAGACATTTTCGTTCAAGGTGCCGAAGAATGCCTATGGGGTCAGGATTACTCTGAGCAATAGCTCAGCTGACCTTGATCTTTTCATTAATCACGGTTCAAAACCGGATGAGCTCTCTTTAGTTGACTTCAGCTCTGAAGAGGATGACTATAATGAGAGCATCTTCATTACCAGACAGTCTGAGAGCCCGCTTGAGAGCGGAATCTATTATGTATCAGCCGTCTACCAGTATGATTATCTCCCGATGATTGACGGAAAACGTGTAGAGAACATAGATTTCTCTATTAAATATGAAGTTATCACCTCTGAGCCTGAGGCAGTGCTGCGGCCCGGATATGCCCGCAGCCTTGTCCTGAAACCGGAAAACGGTATGTTTGCCGTTGTGTCGGTAGATATTCCGCGTGGAACTGCAAGTTTCAGGATTGATGTATTTGATACTGATGCTGATATAGACATATTTGCTTCAACAAAGACGGCCGCGAAGTCACGCGACGAGGCTATGTATGCCTCTGAAAGTATGCTCGGCAGCGAGAGCCTGCACATTGGCGGTTACTCAGGAAGCAGACTTACAACCGGACGATATTATATTTCATTGATTGATCAGTTGGCTAAAGAGCTGCCGCGCGAGCTGTCGATCATTGTGACTCTCGGTGAGGATGCTCCGGGGAAGATTACCGAAATACCGCGAATGCCTGAACCTGCGGACAGTTTTGAATCGGCGGTTCTTTCTACCATTGAAGTTATATCCGGGAACGGAAAGGGTTCAGGCTGCCTTTTGAGCCGGGACGGTCTGTTTGTCACAAACTGGCATGTAGTTCGCGGGGCTGACGGCAGTCCCTCTGATGAGATCTTTGCCGCAGTGTCGCTTTCGGTTTACAACCCGCCTGTCGAGATGTTTTCCGCGCAGCTGATTGACTACAATGAAGAGCTTGATCTAGCGCTGCTGCAGATAAACGCAGGCCGCTACGGCCAGAGCCTGCCTTTCGGATACGATTTCCCCTACTATAGACTCGGAGATTCTGCAGCCCTGAGGATCGGCCAGCCGCTGGGTATTCTCGGTTATCCCGAAGTCGGCGGAACCGGTTCTAGAACATCGATTACCTTTACCTCGGGTATAGTAAGCGGATTTGAGGCCGCTCCGGGCTGCAGTCTGATAAAGACCGATGCTTCAATAAGCAGCGGTAATTCAGGCGGAGCTGTTATCAACGCCTACTATGAACTCTTGGGAATTCCGGGTTACATTATGGATATCAACAACGATAAAATGGGTTATATCTATCCGGTCACCTGTTTTCCTGAAGAGTGGATCGACAGAATAAAACTCGCTAATGATCGATAAGCAAACCGGGCTGAATTTTTGTGCGCTTTTTAATAAAGCGCACAATTGTCAATTTCCTTGTTGATTTAATCCAACATTACGGTTAAAGTTACACAAATGAGTGATAAAACCAGTTCTCACAGAAAAATATCCCTTCTTGCGCGTATCGCGTGGATGTATTATATCCAGGGGCTTACCCAGGAAGAAATCGCCAGAAAGCTTGATTTCTCGCGTACCAAGGTAACCCGACTTCTTGCACAGGCGAGGGAAGAAGGAATCGTAGAAATAAACATAAGCAGGAAGTTCAGAACCTGTTTCGAAATAGAAGAGATGCTTAGAGAAACCTTCTCTCTTGAAACCGTTCGAATCGTACCGCAGGGTGATACTCCCGAAGATACACGAGAAGGTGTCGGCGTTGCGTGCGCGGGTTTCCTCGAACAGAATCTGGTCGACGGCGATATCATAGGATGCAGCTGGGGCCGGAATCTCTATCATGTCGGTCAGGCTATAAGAGCAATCCGCGATCGTGATCTGACCGTAGTTCAGCTTTCAGGCGGTATGAACACCGGCGGCGAACTGCTTCCGCAGAAGGTTATGGAACTGATGGTATCTAAGCTCAGTGCCAGCGGT
>DMKD01000302.1:0-2136 GCA_003454605.1 Spirochaeta sp.
CTGTGAGAGAATCGGGGAGCTTCTTTTAGTTGCGGGTGCTGAGAAAAGAGAAGCATCGCTTGCGGGAAATGTGCTCAAGGATATTGAGGCGCTTGATCTTGAGCTGAATTCAGAAAGAGAAAGAATTGATAATATTCTTAATGCAGTAGAACGGGCCGATGAGATTGAAGCCCTGCGTAAGAATCTCCTTCAGAAGATACGTTCGATCGAAAAAGACAATGTTTCCAACTATGAAACGATAGGCCGGGCAAGCTTCGAAGCCTACAAGGATGGTGAGCTTCCCTCTGATAAATATGCTGATATCTTTGCAGATATTGTAAAAATCATGCTGAAAACTGATGATGCCGAGTCGGAACGGGACAGGCTGGCCGAAGGCAGGGAAGATCGGAAAATTTTCGAGCGGGTAAAAACAGGTGCCAGGAGCTTGTATCTCCGGAATGCCATTTCCGGCTATTATCATCAGCTCCAACGCCAGTATAAAAAGGCCGGTGAGCAAATTTGCCATTCTGAACTTGTTATGAATCTTGAGGCTCAATCGGTAGAGAATGCTGTCAAACCCTTCCGTGAAAATCTTCATGGTATTGAAAATCTGGAGAAAGAAGATAGAAAACTGAATTCTGAAACCGAGAAGCTTCAGGGAAATCTTGAGGGGCTTGGAGTAGCAACAAATCCGGTAAAAACGGTAAATGACATTGAAAACCATATAAATGAATTATACGGAAAGCGCAAGGATATGCAGCGGGAAGCCGGTGAGCTTATCGCGCTGAACCGGAAAGATGATCTCGCAAAAACAGTCAAGGTTAAATCGATTCTGAAGGATATTGATAAAGAAAACGATAGTATTGCAGATATGCAGCAGGAAATTAAGCGATATGAGGCCGAGATAGAAATCGAAAGGCAGAATTCCGAGATCCGTAACCTGAATAAGAAGATTTCAGGTTTTGAAGAAAAGATTACGAATTACAGCCAGGAGGCTGATCAGCTGAAAGAAAAGATTCAGGCAGCTGAGGAGAATATCAAAAATCTTGAAGAAGCATCAGACAGCGGAGAGGAAGATAATGATTAGGGTAGGAATAATCGGCGGAAGCGGACTCGATAATCCTGAGATTCTGAAAAATGCCGCAGACCGCGAAGTGGACACCCCCTGGGGCAAACCATCATGTCCATTGAAGGAAGGAACAATCAGCGGCCGGGAAGTTGTACTCATAGGAAGGCATGGCCGCGAGCATACTATCCCGCCTACACAGGTTAATTATCGGGCTAATATTCATGCGTTAAAGGATGCCGGATGTACCCACATACTGGCAACAACAGCCGTAGGTTCGCTCCGTGAGGAAATCGGGCGCGGTCATTTTGTTGTTCTTGATCAGTTTATCGACTTCACAAGACTAAGGCCTGTAACCTACTATGAAAGCTTCGAGCCCGGAGAAATGGCACACACCCCGATGGCAGAGCCCTTCGATGCCTATTTAAGGAGGCTCCTGATTGAGAAATCCGCTGCACTTGGACTTGAACATCATACTGCCGGAACCGTGGTGACAATTGAAGGACCTCGTTTTTCAACAAAGGCTGAATCGAATATGTTTAGAATGTGGGGTGCCGATGTTATCAATATGTCAATTGCACCGGAAGCGATACTCGCAAATGAAGCAGGACTTCCCTATGCAGCGGTGGCGATGGCTACCGATTATGATTGCTGGAAGGATGATGAAGAGCCGGTCAGCTGGGAAGCGGTTCTTGAAGTGTTTCAGAATAACGTTGAAAAGATGATAAACTTGCTAACTGAAGTTATACCGGAGATAAAGTGATAGCATTATCAGCTGCAATGCAGCCTGAAATAGAACTCATAAAAAAAAATATCGAATCTTCTGAAATCGTGATATGGAACGACTGGGAATTTATAACCGGACGTTTATTTGGTCAGGATGTTGTCGCTGTACAGACGGGGGTGGGAAAGGTTCTCGCCGCCGCGGTTACTCAGCGAATAATTGATCAGTTTGAACCTGAAGCAGTAATAATGAGCGGTATAGGGGGGTCAATAAACCCTGATTATCAGAGAGGAGATTTAGTCCTCGGGCTTGAAAGTGTTCAGCATGATTTTGATACCACAGCCGTAGGTTTTAAACGTGGTGAAAT
>DMKD01000302.1:2174-11508 GCA_003454605.1 Spirochaeta sp.
AAAAAAGGGCGGGTACTCACCGGGGATCAGTTTATAAACCGGGCGCATAAACCGGAGTATGGATATTTGCGCGAAGAACTTGAAGGCGATATTGTTGAGATGGAAGGCGCTGCAGCGGGTTTAACAGCAATGATAAATAAAATACCCTTTCTGCTTATTCGAGCCGTATCAGATAATGCTGACGGAGAGGCCATGGGAAGCTATAAAAAATTTCTAAAAATAGCTTCAGAAAGCAGTTTTAGCCTTATCAGGTATATATTATCCAACCTTAAGTGACAAAGCTGAATATCCCTAAAAGCACCAGAGCTGAAGGCGTTCTCGCGTTTACAACTATGCTGTGGGGCATGACCTTTATAGTTACCAAGCGCGGTCTTGGAGATGCATCGCCGCTTCTATTTCTCAGTATGCGCTTCGGGGCTGCATCCCTGATCTATTTTGCAATTTTCAGAAAACACTTTTCAGGATTGAATAAAACGACAATTCTCCGTTCATTATTTCTCTCCATCTTCTTTTTCAGCGGCTATGCCTTTCAGACTGTCGGTCTCAAGTATACTTCAGTTGCAAAATCAGCTTTGTTCACCTATATGTTTGCAGTATTTGTTCCACCGCTTCAGTTCTTTCTAACGGGTAAAAAACCGAAATTTTTAAATATAGCGGCCTTGGTTGTTGTATTTATCGGAATGCTTATCTTCACTGCACCGGGTAACTCGTCACTTAACATCGGTGATTATCTGACCCTCTTCGGAGCGATAGGTTACTCTTTCTTCATCATCTTTCTCGACAGGTATACCGGGAAAGAAAACCCGGTCGTCCTCACAGGTGTTCAGTTCTTCATGAGCGCAGTGGTTGCTGCGGTAATGTCAATCTTTCTGGAAGACAGTTTTGCGTACCCGACGGTCAACCTCTTTGTTTCAATTCTATATCTCGCCGTTCCCGGCAGTGTAATCGCTATCTATCTTATGAATAAATACCAGGGAATTACAACACCGGTAAAGGCATGCATCGTATATGCCCTTGAACCGGTGTTTACCATATTTTTCGGATGGCTCATTCTGCAGGAAGGGCTGACATCTTCAGAATTTCTGGGTGCGGGCCTTATACTCGCAGGGGTAGTATTCTCCGAGCTTATCGGTGCACTGCGCGCAAGAAAAAAAACGGTATAAAGTAAAAAATATAACTATTACTCTTGATTTCTCATTTTTAATAATTACTATTAAATAGTACAAAGAAAAGGAACCCGAATGACGAAACGAAAAGAATATAGTTTAAAGTTTCCACTTTTAATAAAGATCAGCGCTGCTGTCTTATTAACTTCTCTCATATTAATCTCCATTGTGGTTTTTCTACAGCTGAACAATGATCAGAAAAATATGCGACAGAATCTCGATGAAAATGCCCAGCGTCTGATCAACCGGCTTCCGGGATCTCTGATATATCCTCTGTTCAATTATGAATCTGATCAAGTTGCTTTTATATTGGAAGATGTATTCAACGATGACATGGTGATAGGTATAGAACTTATTGAAATGGAAGAAATAACTGTCGAGTACAAAGTTGAAAATTTTGATCAGATATCAAAATTTTCATTATCTGAAAAAGTCATATTCAATGATCATGAGGAGGAATTGGAACTTGGTATTGTAACGATTTATTACACTCTTGAAGCACTGGAGAAACAGATAAAAGCCGTCACTGTCGAAAAGATCATTACCTTCCTTCTGCTGATATTGGCTATTGTAGGTGTGAATGCCGCTGTCCTGTATCGAATAGTCGTTAAACCAATAAGACGAACAAGTGAACTTCTTCTTTCAATATCAGAAGGAGAGGGAGATCTTACACGTCATCTGGATATAAGATCGATGGATGAGATTGGTCAACTTGCTGGGCACTTCAATACCTTTGTTTCTAAATTAAATGAGATTATCGGGAATATCAAGGTTAATATGGGCGGCACAATTAATATAAAAAATGATCTGGCTGCGCATACTGAAGAAACAGTTGCATCTGTAGAGGAAATGATCTCGAACATTGAATCCAGTAAAAAACAGATGGCTCAGCTCAATGATACGGCATCAGGATCAGTAGAGGACCTTAGTAATATCAATCAAAATATAGATGACACCTTAAACCGCATAGGTGAACAGGGGGCGATGGTAGAAGAGGCTACAGCAGCTATAACCCAAATGCTAAGTTCAATCGATTCAGTGGCTGAAGTAAGCCGAAAAAAGAAAGAAGCTGCAGATGTACTTGTCAGGGCGTCGGAAAGCGGAAGTCTTCACGTGAATGAAACTACAAATATTATTAAGGAAGTTGCTGACAGTGTTGATCAAATCGAAGAAATGCTGAATTTGATTAATAATATTGCGTCACAGACGAATCTATTATCCATGAATGCCGCTATTGAGGCTGCTCATGCCGGTGAAAGCGGTAAGGGATTTGCCGTGGTCGCAGACGAAATCAGGAAGCTTGCAGAATCCTCCGGTGCAAACTCAAAGAGAATAGCTGAGGTCCTGAGGGGTATGATTGATAGGATTGCCGCTGCTAGTGAAAAGAGCAGCTCTCTTCAGACTGTATTCGCAAAGGTGGAAACCGAGGTTGACGGTGTTGCTAATTCTCTTGAAGAGATAACTTCAACAATGCAGGAACTATCAGCCGGATCTGCTCAAATCCAGAAGGCTATGTCAGGATTGATGGATGTATCAGAAAATGTCATGAACAGTTCAGGTGAGGTGAAAGACGGTGCACAGATTCTAGGTAAATCTATAAATCATGTCGGCAATGTTTCGATCTCAGTATCAGGTGCAATGGAAGAATTATTCGTCGGAACGAAGGAAATTGGAAACGCAATGACAAACATCAACAGCCAAAACAGAAATCTTGGAGACAGTGCAGAAGAGTTGAGAACTCTGGTAGAAAAGTTTAAAACAGATAACTAGGCTCAAGTCCGGTTATCTTAAAAATAAGGAGAATAAATGAAGAAATCTATTATTATTTTTGCCGTACTTATTCTTACGGCAGGTTCAATCTACGCTCAGACTCTGAAAGCATATGTTATGCAGTCTGAACCGCTCGGTTACATTGAAAATGGTCAGCCCAAGGGTGAGCATGTGGATTATCTGCAGGCAATTGCTGATAAAGCTGGTATAGATATTGATATCGAAGTCGTTCCCAAGAGTAAGGTTTTCGCCGGTATCAAATCGGGCGATATTGATGTATCAATATTTTTCAGGGCTTCAAAATGGGATAATTTTGTTGAATATGCAGGAAAGGTCAGAGATATCCGTATTGTTGCTGTAAACAGAGTTGGAAAACCCCTCAATTCGTATACTGATTTATATAACAGCAGCAGAGTTGGTGTCCTTGCGAACACAAGCATCAGTGATGAATTCGACAATGATTCAAGTATCAATCGGTTTTCGGTACCGAACTATGAGACCATGCTGAAAACAATAGCGGGAGGAAGAATTGATACCGGAGTCGGGAATGCGATTGTACTATCATATCTGACTAACAAACTTGGATTTTCGTCGAAGATTCAAAGCGAGGGAATAACACTTGGTTCGAATGCACAGTGGCTTCAGTTTTCAAAAAAAGCGGATAACCTTGATCAACTGGATAAATTCAGTGCTGCCCTCGAGGCTCTGAAGGCTGACGGAACTCTTGATTCTATTCTTGATGGATACGCTGGCAGCAGCTGGCGTGATTTAAATGCAATAGACTGAAAATAGAATATTTTGGGGCTTTCCGGAAAACCGGAGAGCCCTGTCCTTATTTTCCGAATAGGCCTGTCAATCTTCATATCAGGATGATAAAAGCCGGGGCATAAAAAAGCAAGTAGATGCTTGTGATTTAATAATTTCGATATTAGTTGAGTCTTCAGTCCTGAAGTAGCATAAGCTCAGCGGATTCAGGATCTTCCAGATCGATTCGTATTAATGAGAGTTTATCACCTTCAAATGCGCCGTTAATACAAACGGTACGTCCAATTTTCTGCAACCAGGTCTCACTCATTCTGGATGATTCATGAACATGACCGTGTAGTGTGAGAAGGGGTTGCTTCTCTTCAATAAAACGCCTAACGGCAATGCTTCCGAGATGTTTATCCACTGGGACATAATCAATTACATCGTACTTGATATCCCCAACATCCAGTTCGGTGTCATATGGGGGGGTATGAAAAAGAAAAATCGCATTTTCCATAGGATCGTTTTCTGTCATGGATGTTAGATCATCTTTTATGGTGGTCCATTTTTTTTCATGTTCACTTATGGGAAAGGTTCGTGTTCCTTCTTCGGGACTAATGCATCCTACATCGACATAACGTGATACATCATATCGCTCCCAGTCTTTGAGCATGAATGGAGTAGGCGGAACGTAGTTATATCCATATAACGAGTATTCTGAGAGCTGCTTTTTACGATGGTGAATATATACCCACAAACTGTTACCGCTGTCTATCAATGCTGATTCATAGTATCTTGGGTCGTCGTTACCCATTATCAGAAATGTTTTCGGATATTTTTCTGTGAGAAGTATTTTTAAATCCATAAAAAAAATTCTTAAAAAACCGTTTATGAAATCCGGCTTTCCAGGCGAACCCGGTTCAGACGGCTGCATAAAAGGAGGGAATAAATCTCCACCCAATAAGAGAATATCGGGGGGATTCTTTTCCAAATATTTAAATAAAGAGAGATATAGTTGTTTTCGTCCATGCAGATCAGTAACAAAATAAGCTTCAGGCATCAACTGGTCCAATATTCAATTTTCTTGCAGCATCAGTTATAGCATTAATCTTTATCGCCATACTTGTCTTTTGTGCTATATCAAGATCGGTAATATAATGCACATCAAGCAATTGGTCGGTTTTGTACCCAGTGCGGAGAAAATTCATCCTTCCAAGGCAACGGCTCCATCCGTCGAGCCACACAGAGAGCATGCCTTTTTTATTAGATCCCTCTTCGATATGGATAAGCAGATCAATATCGCTCATCGGACCGGCGTTTGCATTTTTTGTACTTCCTATAAGGTACATTGCCTTGACGCCGAATCGAGCAGGTTCAAGGCTTGCTGCAATGGTTTCAGCCATTGAGTACCTCCAACTCCAATAATCTAGCTGCTTTACATCGGTATGAGAATATATATCAAGAGTGCTTTCAGCAGCTGAGGCTTCATCGAATATGGCAATAGCCTGATTTATATCCTCATTCATAAATACTTTTAAAATTTTTCCGTCATTTTCTTTTTTAATATCCGTAACAAAAACAACATCAGAGAGATCTGAGAATTCAGGAAGAATTTCACTTAACATGTTTTTTGAACGGGTGATTTCGGCATCGTTGAAAACTACATCTGCATCATCAGGGTACAGCGGTAAATATTTTATTGAAGCCTCTACGAGATCCTGGAAGAAGTGGGTGCCGAAAGATACTTCTGGTACATAATCACCTTTTTTCCGAGCTATTTCTAACAGCATGGCTGTATTATTTATGTCTGAATAATTTACCTTTACACCCATTTTTATATCCCCCCGACTACCCCAACGACCGGGACCCATGAGAATGAATCGACGTTTAGGAAGGGCGGAATTGAGCTTGCCCACAGCTTTTCCGACGCGCTCCAGATCCTGAAGTGAACTTAACGCATTATATTGATCAGGATCCACATAAACTACATAGTTTATGTTATCAACAATTCCATTCGTTATAAATTTTTTTGCTGTGAAGAGTATTGTGCTCTGATCAGTTTCCATCGGAATCGGCGCAGGAATGCTGTCAAGGGAACCTGCCTGAGGTCTGCATTGTAGAAGATATAGTTTATCTTTGCTGTATGCGAATTCGATATCAACTACAGTGTCCAGACGCTCTTTCAGCGTATCCAGTATATGTTTAAATCTTCTGATAATATCTTTGGTTGCTATAAGAGGTTCAAGAGTGAATACTAATTCATCTTTTTCAAAATCAAGTTGATATCGGTTTTTAGTCTTGAAAATATCATCTTCAAATACAGAAAATAATTTTTCAATATCAGGAAATAAATCTGGATTCTTTTTTATCAATTCATTTATTTCGATGGTTTCAAATATATTTTCACGTAGATTAATTACATCCATCATTCGGGGTGAATATTTAAACGCCTCCGTGGGCATTGGATTTACTTTCAACCCGGGGTTTGAGGGACATATCAGCACTGGATAATCATTGCTTAACCTGTCAACCGCGCGCGTTCCAAGTCCCGGTACTATTCTTAATAGTCCGTCTTCTTTTCTTATTTTTGGAGACCATCGGTACTCATTATAACCAAAACCAACACCTGCAAACGAAGGGAAGAAATAATCTCCAACTTGTTCTCCGACAACCTCCTGGATGAGAATAGCCATTTCCTCATGGAACTCGAGCAGGTTATGTTCTTTACGGTACTCAATAGGATCAGGACCGAAGATAGACGCATAAATTTCGGCTATTGCGTCAAGTACAGCCGTCAGCCGCTCTTCCTTTGTCCCTTGATTTGCTAGGAAAAGGCTCTTGTATTTTCCTGAGAATGCTGAACCGAATCGATCTTCGAGAAGGCTTGAGCTCCTTATAATAATAGGCTTTTGACCAAAATCCTCTATAGCCATTGAAAGGCTGTTTACAAGATCTATTGGAAAATTTGAATTCTTAAATACCTGAATAAGGTTTGTATAATCAGCCCTTATTTCTTCAATATTCTTATATTTCTGTTCAAGAACCTCTTCAAGATTGTTATAATATACAAATTTCAGCATATAATCTGATGAGACACACCAGGTATGAGGGATAGATACTTCTATCCCGGATTTTTTTAAAAACTGCCATGCAATAAAGAGCCCCGCGCTTTTCCCACCCAACTTTCCATGGCTATTGTTTGGGTAGATTGAATGCTGAAGAATAGGATAAAAGTCATTAATATCGATATATTCTCTCGCCGGTCTTACCAGTTCAATCTGCTCGGTGAAAATCCGTTGAATAAAAAGAGTGTTGATATTAGAGCTGGAGTAAGTTGATATTTCTACATCGGTAAGATCCAAATGATGAAAACGGGATATAGCCGCTGCAATTTCTGAGATTGGTGAATTAGTATTTTCAAGCACGCTTACGAGGAAACCTGTTTTATCCTCCCTGATCCATTTATTGAGATAGTCAGTAATATCATCTGAAGACAGATTGTCTGAAGCAATTTTAAAAATATTTTGATTGAATTTGTTATAAAGTTCAAATTTGATTTTTAAACTGGGAATGTTCAAATCCTGAATGGCCGGAATATTTTCGCAGCTTTTATTTATTCCAAGACAGCCCAGAACGTTTTTTGCATCTTCAACGCCAAGCAAACAAAGGCGGTTGAGCATTAGTCTTGATAGTTTATTGAAAAGATTGCTGTCCATTTTTTCTACAAGCTCGAGGATAATCATCCAGTCAGGTTTTTTATTAGAGTCAAGGTCTTTTTTTGCTATCTCCCATTGTGCGATAGTAGCCTGGAGATCTCCCTGATAAAGAAAGTTTTCTATGCGTTCTGCTATTGAATTAAGAAGCTGCTGCTCTTCAGGAAGAAAAGGATTTGTGATTAAAATATTTTTATTATTATAGTGTAGTTCAACTGCTCCTACTGTTTTTCCACGGAGATTCAATTTGACATTTTGAAACCATTTAGAGGTAACAAAATTATCAGATTCAAATGTTTTATTTTCATATACTATTCTTGCTGAACAAAGATCAGGGAATTGCCAGCCAGAGGGAATAATACTTACGAGCTTTGAAAATACATCATCAACACTCAGCTGCTCTTTAGTTATTATCTCTTTTACACGGTAAAGACAGTCGAGCTCCTTTGCCCGCTCATTCAATCGCTGTAACAGAGAGTTGTTTTCAAATGCTTCGCTTTTCATTTCAGAATCATCCCTTTTCTTTTTTGCCCATCAACCATTACTCTGACGCCTTTATTTAGAGCTACGTGAGTAAAAAAAATTCCTTTAAAAATAATAACCTGATTTTCAAGAAATTCATAATCAATAAAAGAAGCTTTTGATTCATCTTTGTGCTCTATAGACAGGTACGCTGTTTCGGTATTCAGAATATTATGAAAAAAATGTGAACCCTGACTTAATTCCGGATTCATGTCCGGCAGCGTAGATTCTATGATAACACGGGCTCCTGATATTTGAGACCATTTAGCGGGTATTCCTAAGGAAGGGTCTGATGTTCCCCAGCGTCCGAACCCGCTTAAGATGTATGATTTCCCCTTATTAACAATGTCACGATTTATTTTTTCTATCTCCATCGGCATCTGTTGTGTTTTTTGAGCGGAAAAAGCAGATGGATGTATATAAACAAAATCTTCTATGTTATCTATAACAATATTTCCAAGCGCATTACTGGAAGAAACTATTATTTTTGATTTATCAAAGTCTGTCATTGATGGCATTTCGGTAGAATTTATCTTTTTCATTGGTCTTAGTTGAAGAAGGGCAAGATCTGCATGTGTTTTTTGAACCATATCTATATTTACGGCGAACTCTATCTCAATCTCTGAACTGCTTCTCTTTTTGAATGCGTTCATCAGCCGCGAGATACAAGTATTAAAATCAAAAAGACCGCCTTTCAGGATAGGAGAAAAATCGATTAATTTAAAACCGTTCTTGCTATAACCCATTTCAAGTCTGTCTGAGGAAGCTGAATAAGTAGAGCATAAATTTTCGATTTGTCCATCTTCTTCAAGACGCTTTAAGGGCTGCCTCGACATAAATTCTGTTTCATCAAAGGGTGTTTCTTTTTCGGGCGGAATTAAATTAATTGTCCATAATTTGGTCTGACCTGAATCTAGTAGCCCCTTCATTGACGCGGGTGGGGGTGCCCCGGGCTTTTCGGGGCTGTACAGCCACTTTTGTCCTCCGTCAACGATTGTCTTTCCCAATCCGGCAGCGAGTTCTACCAGGCCGTTCTCCTGACTGCAGGCGTTGAAAGGGTAATGATTGAATGATCTTCCGACGCCCGAAAAAGAAGGATAGAAATATTGCCCGTGTTTTTTACCATGAACCCGCTGAATTATCACCGCCATTTTTTCATTTATCAAATCAATTCCCGCAGCCTTAAAACTATCCCGGGATGAGCTAAACCATGTTGATGAATATACAAATTTCACAGCCTCTATTAGTTGCAAAAATCTGATATTAGGATCAGGATCATTATTGGGTATCATTTTTGTCGCAAAAAGACCGGCAAATGGTTTGTCGAGAGAATCTTCTGTAAGACTTGAGGATCTTATTGCAAGCGGACCAATAATTTTATTTGATACCCTCCTAATCTCTCCTATAAATAGAGGG
>DMKD01000192.1 GCA_003454605.1 Spirochaeta sp.
CCATAATCTCAGGTGCTGCTTCTTCAACAACCTCTGTTACTTCTGCTTCAGCAGCTTCTTCTTTCTGACAAGAAATAGCAAAAAGAGCAAGCATGCTGATCAGAACTATAATCAGAATTTTTTTCATTTTATCCTCCTAGAATTTTCAGTACATACGTACTGTTTTTACTTGTTTGTATTTTAAACCTTTTTTCGTTTTCCCGACAGTAAACTTTCTATTTTTTTTACCATCGGTCTTGTAATGATTCCCTCTGGTTTGATTACGAGAACAACAATCAAAAGTACACCGTAGATAACGATGTTCCATGACTGCAGAGCTTCAGGAAGGATGAGCGGAAAGCCCCAGAGTATCGGTGCGGCAAGCAGAGCTCCCCACATTGTTGTATATCCGCCGACAAAAAGCATAGTCATGCAGATCCCGATAAGATGAAACGTGAAATGGTTCGGCGATACGCTGCGCATAATAAAAGAATACATGACGCCGGCCATGCCACCCACTGCACTCGCCCAGGTCTGGAGAAACATTCCCATCTTTTTGACATCTACACCGAATGATACGGCAAGATCCCGATCGATAAATATGGCGGATGCTGCTCTGCCCAATCTTGAATGATCAAAACGGGTAATCAAAAATCCTGTTATGAGAACAAGCGCATATGCTACAATTAAGAGAAGGGTACGATTATCGGCTGATGCGCTCAAAACCTTCGGGATACTGAAGATACCAAGCGGACCTCCAAACGCCTCGACATTCTCGATTATCGTTTTTGTAAGATAGATGAATGTGAATCCGACTATAACAACTGCAAAACAAGGCGCATCACCGATAGCGTTGGATACAAGAAAACCTATCAATGCCCCAAGAAGGGTTCCAGCGATAAGAACGAGCCAGAACGGCCAGGCAAAATTAATTGCCATAAGCGCTGCGAAATAAGCTGATACAGCCATATTAGCAACCGTCATAAAATGCAGCTGACCAACCCTGTACGGAATATAGATCGACCAGCTCATGAGTATATAAATGGCAGTTATAGCCAGATAGTAGAACAAAGTTAAAGACACAATAACCTCCCGGGCCTAAAGCTTGGAACCAAAAACCCCTTTGGGTTTGGCAAGGATGACAACCAGCATAACAATAAAAGCGATGGCATTAGACCAGGAACCCGCAAGATAGCCCTGGATAATTGCTTCAAGAATACCAAGCAGCAGACCGATTATCAGCCCTCCCGTGAGGTTACCGAGACCGGCTATTATAGAAACTGCAAGAACCTTATGTCCGAGCTGATCACCCAGACCTGCTGAAGCTGAACCCAGTAACACAGCCATCAGAACGGCAGTTACTCCGCCGAGAATTCCTGTAAGCGCATAACTCTGAAAACCTGTTTTAAGCAGTGGGATGCCCACAAGTTTTGCGCCGTTCGGATCTTCTGCGATAGCACGAAACGCGCGTCCCGCGCGAGTTTTATACAGCAGCCAGAAGAGGAAGGCTACAAATAATACTCCGATTACAAGGGTGAGTACCTGCCCGCGTGAAATGCTTACAAGCCCGACACTTATTAGAGCACCTTGATCATTTCCTGTCAAAGCGTCAGGAAAAGCTATTGGAAAACCCTGATTGAAGGTATGAGAGAGAATATCTGTGATAACCATTCCCATTCCCATTGAAATAACCATCGTGGCATTTATATCGACAGAGCCGCGATCCTTCATAATATGTTGAAACATCGGGGCTGTAATCATGTTGACGATAATGGCCGAAGCTATTCCTCCGACAACTCCAAGAGTGACACTTCCTGTGAGAGTCATAACAACCCACGATATATACATCGAAAAGACAACTACTACAGGAAAAGAGAAATGTATGATCATCGCAACCAGGAGCAGAAGATTAAATCCCGTAACGAGTAAGACGTAAATGCTTCCTATTGATAATCCGTTAAATATTTGAGCAATGAGTATTTCCATTAATTATGCTCCAAGGTATGCTTCGCGCACAGCTTCATCATTGAGTAATTCTTCGGCTGTTCCGCTCTTTGTAATTTTTCCGGTCTCTAAAACATAACCGCGATGAGCTATCTTCAGAGCTTTATAAACATTCTGTTCAGATAGAAGGATAGAATATCCTTCTTTATTCAGATTAACCAGAATCTCAAAAATATCATTCACAATGATCGGTGCAAGCCCTATTGATGGTTCATCAACCATAATCATCTCCGGTGAAGACATTAACGCCCTCGCTATTGCCAGCATCTGACGTTCTCCACCGCTTAAGGTCCCGGCCACCTGCGTTCGACGTTCTCCAAGTACAGGAAACGATTCAAAAACAAGTTCCAGTTTTTCAGTTGAATTTTTAAGGTTATGGTGAGCACCCAGCAGCAGATTGTCCATCACAGTCATTGATGAAAAAACACCGCGGCCTTCAGGTACCAAAAACATTCCGTTTCGGACATTTTTATCAACCGGAACACCGCCGATATGCATTCCCTTAAACTCAATATCGCCGCTAACCGGAACATTAGCCCCCAGGACAGTCTCCATGATGCTTGTTTTACCGGCTCCATTAGCGCCGACCAGGACGACAATTTCTCCGCGTTTAACATCAAGACTAATGTCATTTAATGCCTGCACATGTCCGTAGGCTACCGACAAATTATTAATTTTAAGTATTGAATCATTCTGCGCCAAGGTATGCCTCCAGTACTCCAGGATCCTTCTGCACTTCAGTAGGAGTTCCTTCAAAAATGTTGTCTCCAAAATTTAAAACGGTTACCATCTCGGCAACATTCATAAGCATTTTCATATCATGACTTACTACTACAGGTGTTATTCCCATCTCTTTTATTTTCTTAATCAACTCGCCAACTTCCTGAGTTTCCGCATGGCCCATCCCGGAGGCGGGTTCATCTAAAAGCAGAAGCTTCGGTTTTGAAACTACTGCCCGGGCAATCTGTACAAACTGCCGCTCAGCCCAAACAAGATCTGATGCCCATCTGTCTGCAGAGGCCGATAAACCCAGAAGGTCAAGCATTTCAATTGCCTGAGCCCTAAGTTCAGATTCTTTTTTTGATTTTGAAAATGGCCGCCTGAAGAAGGTATCACCAATATCATTTCTACTGAAATCAAATATGCCGCTCATTACATTTTCAACAACAGTCATTGACGGAACAAGTTTTCCCTGTTGAAACGTTCTTCTGATTCCAAGGTTTGAAATCTCATGAGCCGGAATTCCCGTAATCTCAGTATCATCAAGATAGATATTACCTGCCGTCACGTCCAGAAGTCCAGTGATACAGTTAAACAACGTTGTTTTACCTGAACCGTTCGGACCGATTATTCCATGAATCTGGTTATCATCAATATTAAAACTGACTTCCTTGAGGGCTTTCAGACCACCGAAATGTTTGCTTACACCTTTGATAGAAAGCATGCATCATCCTTTAGTTAAACTATGTTCTTTATTCTAAATATAAGTTATGATTCTAATTCGTTGATTACATAAAGTCAAGGAAACTTAAAAATCCAGGATGTATTTTTAAGTTTTAGTAGTTTGAAAACTCCGTTTTTCAAACTGCACCTGAGTTTCCGTCCTCGACAGCAGGACTATATTGGAGATAAAAATGATAAAGAATTTCAGTGAGCTGGAAAATATTGCAAAAGTAAATGAATCAAAGCGTGTTGTCGTAGCAATGGCAGAAGAAGCAGATGTACTTAAAGCAGTCAGCGAAGCAGCAGCGGCTGATATCATTGTACCGATTCTAGTTGGTAATAAATCAGCTATTAAAAATGCGGCAAAGTCCGCTGATGTAAATGTTGATAGTTTTAGAATTATAGAATCTGACGGCGAAAAAAATTGTGCCGCAAAAGCAGTAGAATTAATCAGGAATAAAGAAGCCGACTGTCTGATGAAGGGGAAAACTTCAACCGCTTATATCATGAAAGCAGTTCTTAACAAGGAAAAGGGACTGCGCGGTTCAGGTGTCCTTTCTCACGTTGCCATCCTGAATCCTCCGACCTATCATAAACTACTGCTCATGACCGATTCCGCGCTTAACATCGCCCCCGAACTGAAGGATAAAATCGCCATCACCGAAAACGCTCTGACTGTAGCACGCAAACTTGGTATAGAACAACCCAAGGTAGCAGTCGTGGGTGCAGTTGAAAAGGTGAATCCTTCCATGCCGGCCACCATTGATGCCGCAGCCCTTTCAAAAATGGCTGACCGCGGACAGATTAAAAACTGCATGATTGACGGACCTTTTGCCCTGGATAATGCCATATCCGCTAAAAGCTGCGAAATAAAGGGTATAAAAACCGAGGTGGGCGGTGATGCAGATGTCCTTTTGTTTCCGGATATTGAAGCGGCCAATGTCTTCTATAAATCTCTTGCCTATCTTACCGACTATCCGATGGCAGGCCTTATAGTCGGTGCCGACGTGCCTATTATTCTTACATCACGCTCTGATAGCGATGAGATTAAATACTTCTCGATTTTGGCGGGTGTGTCACTGGTATAATCCGATTAGGACCCGCTTGATAATTTTATCTTGCAGGGTTTTTAGACTGTATGATATTTCAGCCAATTTCAAAAGGATTAATAACTGCTACACCACCTCACTTATAATATTGGTATCAATTAAATACTGCATTTATCAGTCCCAATCAGGCTGTTTTCGATCATACCGGATAATATCAGTCATCTCTTCCTCAATCTTGTTAATATTTTTCTCTTTACGACTAATCTTTTGCTCATCAATACTCTTTTCCATTTCTGGATTTTTTTTCATAAAACCGCTGATTGTATTAGTCAGCACGGTATTCTTGCTTTTGTGAAGGGCAATATATCCGTTTATAGAAATAATCAGAGCCCCGCCGATATTGATTATAAGGTCTCCCATTGTATCGTGAAGTCCTGATTTCTGCATATTCGTACCGGCAATAACGTCCATCAGATATTCAAAGACCTCCCAGACAACCCCGCAGGTAACCGCAAAGCAGAGAGCAAAGAATGCAACAAAAAATGGAGACATCACAACCGTAACCCCGGATGCATTATTCAGAATATAAACAAGAAGAAAGCCTATCAAACCGAGCAGAACTCCGGACCATCCGTGAAGCAGGAAGACTGACCATTATG
>DMKD01000069.1 GCA_003454605.1 Spirochaeta sp.
AGGCTATGCTGGATTGTGAAATTGATATTGGAGCAGTCTACGGTGTTTCGGTAGGAGCCATCAACGGTGCCATGATGGCCGTCGGAGATTTCAAAACAGCAAAAGATCTCTGGCAGAAAATTGAAAAAGATAATGTGATGAATATCGACGAGGTTGCAGACAGGATATTAGCGGGTGAATTCTCATTCCGGAATTTACTCGATGCAGCCACCGGTTTTTACAATAACGGTGGAATTGATGTCTCTCCTCTTGAAGCGCTTTTACGCAGACATATAGATGAAGATACTGTAAGGAGCAGCGGAATAGATTTTGGGCTCGCTGCTTTTTCTGTTACCGATATCGAACAGAAGCTATACGATATTGAAGATATACCGCAGGGTCAGCTGGTAGATTACATCCTTGCAAGCGCAAATTTCCCCCTGTTCCAGCGTAAGTTCATAAATGGTGAAGAGTTTATTGACGGTGGTATATATAAGAATATGATTATTAATATGGTCGACAGCAGTAAATTCAATAAGGCCATTGTTGTGGCATTGGACTTCTATGCTCCGGAAGATATTCTGGATCTGCTCTCCGGTTATTCTAAATACGATTTTGAACTGCAGATTATCACTCCCGGTATAGAACTTGGCTCAATTCTTGATTTTAATCCTGAGAAGGCTCGTAAACTCATGCGGATCGGATATCTTGACGGATTGAAGGCATCTGGTAAACTTTCAGGAACTAAATATTATATCTACGGAAAGGACACAATTAAAAATATGTATCTCCAGCTTGAAAAAAATGAGCGTCGGACTGCCGCCGAACTTTTGGAAATCAGTATCCCGCCTGCTTATAATTTTACCTACGGATATTATTCCTTCGATCGCTTGATAGTGCCGGAGCTTCGAGAAAAATACGATACTGACCTATCTCTGCTTGAACATTATGCCCAGAGTGAGGGGCTGCCCGCTGATCTGCTTTATTCCGAGGCTGAACTGCTTCACAAAATTATTAACAGCTACATTCACAGGCCCTATTCTAGTATATACTATGATCGATATCTTGATTTTCTGAGTTATCTTGATCTGAAGACTGAAATGGCAAACTACAGCAATGAAGAATTCAGCAGCAGATTTCTTGAAAGCTACAAAGGATTTACGGAGGAATGATAAAAACACATCCGTGTGTTTTTATCATTTTGAAGTTTGAAACAGAGTTTGAAACTTTACCCCAGTAGCCTGCCCTCCATGGCAGGAATAATTTAAGGAGGAATAGGTGGCGCTTGAAGATGTAATTAAAAAGATTAAATCCCATCCGGATTATACAAAATGCGGAATGATTCTATATCATAACGGAATTGTGCGTGAAACTTCGCGGGCCGGCGAGCCGGTAAAGGGCCTATTGGTTCATGTTGACTGGACTAAAGTAGATAAGTTGATTGAGGAGCAGAAAAAGCGGGAAGGCATATTTGAAATCATGGTTGAAATCTATGATGAGAAGGTTCTTGTTCCCGGAGATGACGTGATGGTGCTTGCAGTTGCAGGAGATATCAGGCCGAATGTGAAACTTGTTCTATCCGATACCCTCGAAGCAATAAAAACCGACTGTACTTCCAAGGAAGAAGTTCTTCAGGCTTAATGGATTATAAAAAAGAGTATGTAACCCGAAAGCGGATTAAGGACGGTGATGTTTTCTTTTACCCCGACTGGTCCCCAAAATATCCGGTAAACCGCTACCTGATAACAAAATCGGTTCCCTCAAGACCCGGACTCTTCAAACTCTACTATAAGAGCAGCGACGGGAAGGTTCGGTTATTTTATATGGAGAGGGTGTGGTACGGCGGCTTGCGTTCCGAAATCCGGCGAGCTTCAGATCCCTATGAGGTCAGTGATCGTACACGAAGAGCAGTACTGGCAAAGCATAAGTGTTTTTACAGCTATACGATAGTTGAATCAAAGCTTGATATGCGCGATCTTCTGTATGGTTATTCACAACGGCTCCTGCCTGAGCAGGAACCGCCCGCAGCTTCAGGCCGCTATGAAAAAATATTTATAGATGATTGAGTCTATCGGTGAATTGCTTTCTCAATCTGACCTTTGTTGAAACCCACCAGAATTCTTCCGTTGATATCGAGTACCGGGACTCCCATCTGTCCTGATTTTCTTGTCATTTCTTCCGCCCGCCTTGTATCTGAAGCTACATTATATTCAGTAAAGGGGATCTTATTCTGCCTGAAATAATCTTTGGCGAGTCGACAGTAGGTACAGCTTGGTGTTGAATACATAATTACAGACATGTTTTTCTCCTCAGTTTCAAGTCTTATACAGATAATATAGTTGCTCAGCGCAACTATGTCAAGTTGTATATATATAAAATATCTAATATTGGTAAACAATTTGACAATTAGTATATTTCAAATCTATAATAAAGAGGGAGTAATTTAATAATGAATTTAGAGACATTTCTGATCAATGATTTGAATTTATTCGGGATTTTTTTGATGGTTGCTCTCATTGCCGCTGTTCTGAGTAAAGAGTCGGAATTGTCTAATTCAACGGTATTCTTCCTTGTTTTATGTGCAGCCACGATAATAAATCTCGCTTTTGAAATAATCGGCTGGTACTTCAACGGCAAACCGGGCGAGGCTGGATATTACGGAATCTGGATTTCAAAATTTATATTCTTATTCTTTAATCCTATTCCAACTATTGCCTGGTTATGTTATATCGATTATCTTCTTTTCGGTTCGATAGACCGGCTGAAAAAGAGATGGTTTTATCTTTACGGCCTAATCGCATGCGGGTTGCTCATGATAGTGTCGATTCCCTTTGATTTTGTTTACAGTATTGATGCTTTCAACATCTACTCACGAGGTCCGGGCATCTATGTAATAATGATAATTAACTATGCGATAATGTTTTACGGCCTGAGATTAGCTTTAAAATTTAGAAATACTACTCAGAGAATGACATTCAGCGCAATAGCCTTATTTGTTCTGCTGCCGGGAATCGGCAGCGTATCGCAGATGCTGGTTTACGGAATTACTACCATCTGGATTTTAACCTCTCTGGGGGTGTTAATAACCTATCTCTTTGTCGAGGCTCAGAAGGAGACCAAAGATTACCTGACCGGCTTGCTGACCAGGCAGCAGATCGATGAGTACATCCAGACAAGGATTAGAAAGGTCCCGTCAAAAGGGAAATTTGCCCTGATAATGATAGATATGGACGGGTTTAAGCAGATCAATGATAAATGGGGGCATAATGCGGGTGACCAGGCCCTCGTCTCCATGTCGTACCTGCTCAGCCGGACTGTAAAACGCACCGATAAGGTTGCCCGATTCGGCGGAGATGAGTTTCTTTTAGTCCTTGAAAGCGACAGTGAAGCGGTTACCCGGGCGGTGGTCGAGCGGCTTCAGCAGCTTGTAGATTTTGAAAACAAGATGTCATTAAAACCGTACCGAATTGAGTTCAGCTTTGGATACGCTGTCTTTGACCCGGAAAAATATTCAGGCTATAAGGCGTTTTTTCAGGTCGCCGATATGATGATGTATGAAGCGAAAGCTGTAAAAGTGGAGATCTAGGAGGAGAATCAGTGCAGAGCTGCAGCGAAAGGGTTTAAATATGGTATAGGCACCGATATCTTTTTGAAGCGGGGACGCAGAACGAGAAACATAGACTTTGATGAGGTGGAGGGTGTATCGGTTCTCGATGGAGCAGATTTGGCGAACTATCTTGGAATCCTGGCCGCGCGTATTGCAGAATCAAAGATGCAGATGGATCTGCGCCGCTGGTGGGAGAACTCAAAGGTTTACGGAGAGATCATTCTATGGGTTTCGGTAGTAATTACTGAAACTGAAAAGATCTCAGGCGGACCATTGAGCATCACCAAATATACTCTGAACATGGAAGGTCCTGTTATCATAATCCACTTGAAAAACGGTGAGGTTCTGATGCTTACCCCGGAACAGGCAGAAGACTTTGCAGAATTGTTAAAAAGCCGTGGTGCTGCTGATATCGATGCGTCATACTGTATCGCATCGATTCCGTTGCCTTCCAGCAGTTTCGATCGTGAAGGCAACATTAAAAAGGGGCGCCGACGCAGAATAATAAGTCTTGTCATGTTCTTTGTAATAGCCGGGGCGGTACTGGGCTGGTTCTTCCTCACAGGACCCGGAAGCGAAGGCTATGTCCCGAAAGCGGCAGCGGTTGAAACTGAAGCTGAAGAACTTGAGCAAACCATTGTTCCCCAGACCTTTGGTGCGTGGGATTCGGATAAGCTTTTTGTATTTGTTGTACCGGCCTCGAAAGGATCAGAGAGGATTATTATTAACTCTGATTTTAGTTGATTAATTATCGGTATATATTTATCGTTCTATATATATAAATATTAAAATATTGGTTGCCTTATAAGAATAGTCATATTAGTATAGATA
>DMKD01000367.1:0-5850 GCA_003454605.1 Spirochaeta sp.
GGTTTTTTATCAGCTTATAGCCTTCAATGAGACAGTGGCCAAACACAGCAGTTTCGAGGCTGCGCTTGCCAGTGTCCTTGCAGAAAATCCGGGGTTCAGCTCAATGGCGGATCTGTTTATTGAAACCGAAGCCTGGAAATCATATCTTGATGGATGGTCTAAAATCGCTGCAGACTATGTTGTGAGCATTGTTGCCGGCAGCTGCTTTGTTCCGGATGAGGAGCAGAACCTTTATAACCGGACCTTTGTCTACAGTCCTGACGGCGAACTTATCTATACGCAGAACAAGGTTTTTCTGACTGAATTTGAAAGTGCAGTAATTGGGCTGACGCCAGGCAGTATTGAAGATGCCGGTTTTGTGGAGATCGGCGGACAGGATGTAGCTCTGACAATTTGCAAAGATGCATATTCTCCGCAATGGGAGCAGAAACACTCAGGCGCATTTATCTGGATTGACATAAAAGCCAACGGTGAAAGTTTTAATGATGATCAGCGCAGGAGCTTTATGCGGGCTCTTCCGCTGAGGCTTGTAAGATCGGATGTTCCATTCGGGATGACTGTATGCGCAGTGGGCAGTTATCTTGATTTATTCTGGGAAGGTGAGTCCTCGGCAATATATAAATCCGACGGAAGGCTTGTTCTGGCTGATATTTCCGATAGTTATAATGCGGCGGATAGAATTTCTATTAGTATCTCGACGGAACAGTAAAAACGGATGTGGTTTCACCGAAGTTGTCGAGAATCTTTTC
The DNA here is from genome assembly GCA_003454605.1 of Spirochaeta sp. Lineage (GTDB taxonomy): Bacteria > Spirochaetota > Spirochaetia > UBA9216 > UBA9216 > Thalassospirochaeta. The sequence goes on from DMKD01000367.1 coordinate 750, forward strand.
ATCATTCAGCGGGTCCGGCATGGATGTACCGTCAACAATGAATTTATAACGATAGGTTCCGGGGCTCAGCCTCAGCCTGCAGCTGTATGAGCCTGTACCTGCTTCCTCGGCCATACGGTACATATACGGATCCCAGTTGTTGAAATCCCCATAGATGTAAACTCTTTGACCGCGAATGCCAATATACTGAAAGGTTACTGCATTGTTATCATTGTGAGGTGATTCAGGCGGACCCTGTTTTTCAGGAATCATGAAACTTGAGAGGGTTATACCACCCGGATCGGTACTGCGCTGATTATTCTGAGGGTCGGTCATCCACAGCCCGTCAACAACAAGGCGGTATTCAAGATTGCTCATACCTTCCTCGAGAGAATAGGCAAGAATATATACTCCGTTTGTGTTCACATAAAAAGGGTGGATAACCTTGAAATCCTCATGTCTGAAAGCCGCGCCTACAAAGCGGTATTGGCGGCCTCCCTTGTAAGTCAGAACAAGGTGATCATCGATAACCTCAGGAGGGGCAGCAGCAACGGCTTCGGTTATGGCAAGATGCAGCTGTACAGTCACATGCTCGGCCGAGAGAATTAGAGGGTAAAACATTAATAGTATAACTATCATCAATAGTTTTTTAGTCTGAGTAAACATATTCCTTTTAAATGTCGGAAAACCGCATTCATTGCTTGACCAATTTCTGTAAAGGCTGTTTTTTATCAATATTCGAAGCTAAAAATTAACATTTTCTCTAACTCATCTTTAGAAAAATTCCGAAATTCAAGTATGCCCGAAATTCAGGAAATTAATGAGTTTAAAAACGATCTTGTCAAACTGGGAAATGAACCCGAGATAAGAGAACAGCGCGGCGAGTCTCTGCCGAATATTACTGTTCCCGAAGTGCAGTCTGTTGATGATTTGAGCGCTCTTTTTGAAGACGTCTCTGATGATACGGATACCCTGGATGAAGCGGGGCTATTCGGTGAAGATGATTTCAATCTTCCTGAGGGGCTTATATCGAATCTGAGTGAAGATTTAGAAGAACTGGAATCAGAGATTCCGGAGGCTGAGTCAGAACTGCCTGAGGATCTCACAGAAGACCTGGGTGATGAGCTTGAGAGCACTTTGCCTGAGATTGATGAACCCGCTGAAGACTTAGATGCAGTTGATTTCGGCGATTTTGATCTGGGCGAGATGGAAGAATCTGAAGAAACTCCGGCAATTGACGATGCGGAGACAACTGGTGAGGCTGAAACAATTGACGAAGCTGAAACCGTTGGTGAAGCTGATACTTTTGGTGAAGCTGAACAGGTTTCCGATTTCGAGACTGCTGACTTTGACCTGGATGAGTTCGATATAGAGGAGGCAGAAACTGAAGTTGAGCCTGGACCTCCGGCATTTGACGATGTGGAGACAACTGACGAAACTGAAACAGTCGGTGAAGCCGATACTTTTGGTGATACCGAACAGGTTTCCGACTTCGAGACTGCTGACTTTGATCTGGAAGGTTTCGATATAGAAGAGACAGAGGCTGAAGTTGAGCCTGAAGCTGAAGCATTTGGCGAAACTGATACCGTTGGTGAAGCCGAACAGGTCTCTGATTTCGATACCGGTGATTTTGACCTGGACGGCTTCGATATGGAAGAGGCTGGGTCTGATGTTGAGTCTGAGGGAGCTGCCTCCGGTGATGATCTTGATTTACCGGCGGAAGATAAAGAAGCCGGTGCTGCTGAGTTTTCTGATCTGGATATGTTCGATACCAGCGAGCTCGATGAGCCCGAAATCGAAACCGAAGGTGCAGAAGACTCCGCAATTGACGGCGATGATTTCAGCCTGGAGGACTTCAGCCTTGAAGAGATAGACGGTGATGATATAGAAACATCCGAATTCAGTCTCGGCGATCTTGGGGAAGAGTTTGGTGTGGACGATGAGGAAGAAACGGAAATCGGTCACCTTGAGGGGCTCGGAGAGGAGACAGCTGATATCGGTGAGGATTTCGGAGATGCCTATGCTGATGACAGCTATGCGATTCCCGATGATGAATATATCGAACTCAAGAAAACACTCGGAACGCTGCCGAGAAACCTGAAGCTGCTGATTGAAGAACTCATTGGTGAAAAGAATCTCGGCGGTGAGAACCTCGACAAACTGATTCAGGCATTGATAAGGGGTGCCGGAGCGAAGGAAATCGGTGGAATCGTATCGAAGATCACCGGTAAGAAGGTCAGAATCCCTGCCCAGTATGAACGGCGGACGGCTGAAGAGTTTGAAAAAGAAAAGGGAACATTCGGATATGTTTTTCGGAAGAATTTTGTTCCGATGTTCAGGGCCGCTGCGATTACAGCGGTCGCACTCGGGCTCCTGCTGTTTATAGGTTATCGTTTTATTTATACTCCGCTGCATGCTGAATCACTCTACCGTAAGGGGTACGAAGAGATCCCTCTCGGCAACAATGCACAGGCTAATGCTTATTTCGAACAGGCTTTCGACGAATGGCAAAAAAAGAACTGGTTTTACAAATATGCCGAATCTTTTATAGAACAGAAGCAGTACATTCTTGCAGAAGAAAAATATGAGCAGCTGCTTGGCTGGTATCCGGATGAGCGTGATGCTGTTCTTGACTATGCCGAGCTTGAATTCAAAACCCTCGGGAAATATCCTGAGGCTGAAGCCCTTTTAAACAATCTGCTTTTTTATCAGCTCAAAGACTATGATGCCAGAATCATGCTCGCTGATACCTATATGGAGTGGGCGCGGGAGATAGACCCGGCCAAATACGAGGATGCCCGATTTAATTATGCCAAGCTGCTTGAGCAGTACGGCAATCAAGATGAGCTATTGTTTCGGATGCTCCGCTACTTTATTAGAACTGATAACCAAGAGGAGGCCATGAATCTCTACGATGCATTCAGACATAATGATAAGGCTGATGTCGAGTCCGACATCTATGCAGAACTCGCAGGATATCTGATCGATAATCAAGAGCTTGAGGATGTCCGGGAAATCCTTATGAAGGCTAAATCGGCAGATGAAGAACTCCCTGAGGCTCACTATCATCTTGCCCGCTACTTTGACATCATAGATATTCCCTATGAGGAAGAAAAAGCGCTTAATGCCGCAATTTGGCTTTTTGAGCATACAAGCCCGATTACACGCACCCGTAACGGTATGCTGATAGACTCGTACAACCGCTATGGCATGGTTCTCTATGAGCAGGATCGCTACATTGATGCCGAAGATTATTTTCAGAAGGCAGCCTCCAACTATGATGAAGCACTTGCCGCCGGCCAGATTAAGGCCGAGCCTAAGTATGGAAACATCTTCTCTAATCTTGGTGATCTCTCATATTACATCAGCGGAGACTACGAACAGGCCCTGAAGTACTTCGAAAAGGCTGAGCGTAGCGCGTTCTCACCGCCTATCCTGAAATATAAGAAAGGGTACATTCATTACAGCAATGAGGATTTTCGTGATGCTTTGGTGGAATTCTATGATACCGCAGACGGTTTTTCAGTTGACCGCAGTCTGATGTATTCAACAGCGAATGCGTTGTTTAATAGAAATGATTACTATCTCGCCGAAGGATATTATACGCATCTGCTTGATCTCCTTGATAAGGAGTATTCGTCCATCAACTATCTGCTTATAGATGAGATTCCCGAACACAGGGCTCTCCTTGAGAATATGATGAAGGTCAGAAACAATCTCGGTGTGACGAAATACAGGCTGTATGAACGTAATCGGGATCCCGAAAAGAACGCTGAGGCAATGGTTCTGCTCACCGATTCGGTGGAGGATTATGATAAACTATCGCGGAATCCGAATTCTCTGATTGAACCGGAAACTGTCAACCTGTCATACCTTAATTCAAGAGCTGTTTTTTATCCGGTTCAGGATTACAGGCTCCAGATCTATCAGGATATCCCGAAAGATCTGGATAAGATTAATTTTTAAACAGGCCGGGATTTATACCTCGACCATCCATCCCTTGGTATCTTCTGCAGCGCCGTACTGAATGTTTTTAAGGGTTTTTAGCAGTTCTGTTGTAAGTTCGCCTTGTTTACCGTCGTTGAAAACGGCGGTTTTTTCTTTCCAGGTGATAGATTCGAGAAAGGAAACACCCGCTGCAGTTCCTGCGACAAAGCATTCCTGCGCGTCATCCATTACTTCCTCGATTGGAACTTTACGCTCCTCAACCTTCACGCCGAGATCTCCCGCGAGTTCAATAACCGATTTCCTGTTGATTCCAGGAAGGATGGTATCTCCTAACTCAGGTGTAATTAATCTTCCATCCTTAAGTTTGAAAAATATATTGCAGGACGAACCTTCTTCGACATACTTATGTTCAACTGAATCGAGGAATATTGCTTCCATATAACCGGCTGACATAGCCTGCTTCTTTGCGAGAATCGGTACAACATAGTTCGCGTTGCATTTGATCCAGCCTGTGCCGTTCGGCGTTGCTCTTGATTTATCGGTCACAACAGCTTTTGAACTGCCGGGGGCAAAGTAGGCACCAACCGGCGTGGCAACAATAACTACCCATGGATGTTGTGAAACACCCAGGCCGATGGCCGGTTCAGAATAGGAGAATGGTCTGAGATAAACGGAGTGACCTGAAATATAGTTGTCGGCTTCCCATGCCGGATCATATTTCGGCATAAATCCGCAGTTCATGTTTTTTTTGACTACCTCAACTACAGCCTCCAGAAATATCTCTTCAGGAAATCCCGGCATCATAAGACCTTCCATGGATCTGCGCATCCTCGCCGCGTTCTCGTCGGGTCTGAACAGTTTAAGGGAGCCATCCTTCTGTGGATATGCTTTCAATCCTTCGAAGCAGCCCATACCATACTGACTGGTATAATTTACAAGAGGAAGCTGGGGGAATGAATTCCTCTGCTGAAGCAGCTGAGTAAGTGCTTCCGGGCTGAGTTCTGCTTCCTCTGCCGGACTCTTATGAGGGTTTTCTATATATTTTTCAACCCATTTCTTATCTTCATTAAACTGAGCAGTGTAAGCCCATGGGTAAGTTTCGAGTGTAAATCCTTTTGCCATCTTTATCTCCTTTTTTTAATATAGTGCAAGAAAAGGCAACGATCAAGCGGGT
>DMKD01000367.1:5891-19221 GCA_003454605.1 Spirochaeta sp.
CAAATCTAAATCAGTATCAGATAAACCGGTTAAAGATCAGTATAAACAGTTCCGGAACATTAAAACGATGAGGTGTAAACATGAATTCTGTTAATTCAGTAATTATCGAAGGAAACCTGGTAAGAGACCCGGTTTTAACGGAAACCCCAAAGGGTACGAAGGTCTGTAATTTCACGGTGGCATCCAACCGTTATTACAAACAGGATGAAGAGTACCAGAAGGAAGTGACCTTTCTTGATGTTGAAACGTGGACGAGGCTCGCAGCCTACAGTGAAAATCATTTCTCAAAGGGAAAGGGCATTCGGATCGTGGGAAGGTTGAAGCAGGACCGATGGGAAGATAAGGAGGGAAATCCGCGGTCGAGGCTTAAATTAGTAGCTGAATATGTCGAGAAAAGACCTACATTCAGCAAGGAGGCTTTTAAAGACGAAGACAGTGACGACGGCACAAACGGCGTAAACGCTGAGGAACGCGCCGATTCAGTTGAAGCTGAATCAGCAGTTGAGGTTGAAACCGAAACTCTAGTCTGAGCACTGTCTAACTTTCAATTATCATCTCCGGGGCTGCCCAGCAGCAGCTCCCGGATATTAAGATGATCGATTAGTTCTCAATGATAGCTGAGAATTGCGAAGATTGTCGGGGTAGAATTCCTCAGTAATTTCCAATGGGGAAATTTTACCCCGGCGATGATAAAACTCAGCAGATGGTCTGAGCAAATTCATGTATTCTGCTTTAAAATAACCGAAATAAGCCCCTTTTAAGTGAAAAAATCTCATATTGAATAAAATAGTTGGCACAGCTCCTGCTTAAAGGGTATTAACAACTTTTTAAGGAGCAGACATGAAAAAGATAATAGTAGTTCTGTTGATTTTGGCGGCCGGTACTGCCGCATTCGCAAATGGTGCACAGGAAGAGAGTGAAGAGAGAGTGGTTGAGCTTAACCGGGGAGAGCTGAATAGAAACAGCTTCCTTGAAGATCTTGATGAAATCGAACTGAAAGGTACAATAAAGTATGAGTCACCTATTCCTGAGCTTAATTCAGGGGGTACAGATTATTCGCTGATGGCTCCCGGAGCACGCGAGTACATGGATTATATTCGTGAAGGGGACAGTATCACAGTTACCGGATACATTTTGGATGAAGACTGGATGCCGGGTTCTAGGGGCGGCCGGTTAAATGGATTAGGAATGCATCAGGATTTTGAAGCTGTTGAAGGTAATACTGTAATTTTCTTAGAGACAGTTACAATCGACGGTACAACCTATGAGCTTCCCTGGGTTAATGAAGATTTTAGCGGAAGAAACAGTGACCGGGGCAGACATTCCGGTGGTATGCAGGGCGATAAAAACAATAGCCGGAATGATAACCGCGGATGGAGCAACAGCTGATGCTGGTATTCTGCATTAGTTTGTAGTATCCTTTGAGCATGAAATTCATACACAGGAAGCCGGGATTTATTCTTCTCCCGGTTTCCGCTGTTTTGATCATATTCATAGTACTTCTTGGAATGCTGATTGGGCAAAAGCAGACAAACAACTCTCTTATACTTGAATATAAGGCTGGAAGAGTTATTAATTTGCTGCTTGATCTCTATGTGACAGATCAGCAGATTAATCCTGCGGATATTGATGAAAACATCCTCGGCTATGGTATCTATGATGAAGACAGAAATGCAATTGTCCGCTTTGGAAGTGCCCCGGAAAATCTATCTATAATTCATAGCAGCCGTGGTAGAAACACAGGCATTAACCGTCGCAGTATAATTATTGTACGATCAGGCGACCCTCAGATGATGCGTCAGGTGTCTCCGAATATGATGCGCAGACTTTCGCCACAGTCCCCCGTGTTTAAAAAGTACCGGACTGAAATCTTTCTTGAATACAGCAACAGCAGCTATCTTACCGAGCGCAGGCTGATTTTTTTAATAGTTGGCTTATTCTTAATATTTTTTACTATAGCCGCTGTTTTGATCTACCGGCTTTATCAGTCCAACCGGATGCTTCTTGTGAAAACCGAACATGACAAACAGCTTATTCAGCTGGGTGAAGCAGCGCGGACGCTGGCGCATGAAATCCGCAATCCTCTTGGGGCTTTAAAGCTTCAGCGGGATTTGCTTTCAAGAAAGCTGCCGCCGGGGTATGAGGGGAATCTTGAGATCATTGATCGTGAACTTAAGAGGCTTAATACCCTTGTGGATAGGGTTGGTGAGTTTTTACGGAACCCTGTCGGTCACCCTGAGAAGATTAATCTGGCGGATTTTGCTCTTAATCTTTATTCCGGCAGGAATGAGATTATAATTAATGAATCAGGCGGTACCGCCGGTATCGACACTATCTTTGATCGGGAGAGATTAAGGACGGTGCTGGATAATCTTATAAATAATGCACTGGAGTCCGGGAGTTCGGCTGAGGTAATAATTACCACCTCAGGAGCTCAACCTGTTCTCATTGTGAGGGACAGCGGCGGAGGATTTTCAGATGAAGCATTGGAGCGGCTGTATGATCCGTTTTTCACTACCAAGAACAATGGAACTGGTCTCGGTCTTTCGGTTGTAAAGAGGCTTGTTGAATCGGCCGGCGGCCGGATAGCCACATCGAACTGGAAAAATGGAGCAGAGGTGAAAATTATTTTTGGAGACAGGTTTGAGAATACTGATAGCTGATGACGAGAAAAGTATAAGAGATTCGGTCGCCGAGTACCTCGAACTTGACGGACTTGAGGTCACTACTGCCGCAAACGGATTGTCCGCTCTGCGATTGCTGAAGGAAGAACATTTCGATGTCTTTGTCAGCGATCTCAGGATGCCGGGCGCCGACGGTCTTGAAGTGCTGAGAATGCTGAAAGATTCAGGTGACGAGGTTCCTGTAATAATGATTTCTGCCTTCGGTGATGTTTCTGATGCTGTTGAGGCAATGAAACTTGGTGCCGAAGACTATCTTGTCAAACCGTTTGAGACCGAAGAGCTGAGGATGAAGGTCTTGAAAGCTGGTGAAAAACGGCGTCTGCAGCTGGAAGTAAAACGTCTTCGAAGTATTGGTAATCCGGCTCTAGCTCTTGAGAGCAGAAATGCCGAAATGAATAAAATTATCATGCTTGCTGCTAAAGCCGCACCAAGTCCTTCGAATGTTCTGATAACCGGAGAGAGCGGTACAGGAAAAGAAGTATTGGCGCGCTTTATTCATGGAAACTCTGAACGTGCTGAGAAGCCTTTCGTTGCGGTGAATATCGGCAGTGTTCCGGAAACTCTAATGGAGAGCGAGCTGTTCGGGCATGAGAAAGGCGCTTTTACCGGAGCTGACCGGATGAAAACCGGCTTATTTGAATCAGCCGGCGGCGGTACCCTTTTTCTCGATGAGATAGGTGAAATGCCGGTTCATCTGCAGGTTAAACTGCTGCGTGCCATTCAGGACAGGGCCGTGCAGAGGCTCGGCTCGGTTAGGCAGATTAAACTGGACGTGCGAATAATTGCTGCGACAAACAGACTTATTGAGGAGGATGTAGAAAGCGGTAATTTCAGAGAAGATCTGTTCTACCGTTTAAATGTTGTCCGCATACATCTACCGCCTCTCCGCGACAGGATGGAGGACCTGCCCGAGCTTTGCGGCAGTTTAATCAATCTGATGAACCGGCGGATGGGAAAAAATATAGACGGAATCAGCGCGGATGCTTTAGGCAGCCTGAAGAATTACAGTTTCCCGGGGAATATCCGCGAACTCGAAAATCTCATAGAGCGGGCTTTCATTTTATCTGAAGACGATGAACTTGAGGTTGATGATTTTTCACTTCCTGCAATCAGAAAAACATCCGGAGTCCGCTCAAATGGCGGTCTTACTGAGCTTGGAACTCTCAGGGAAATCGAAAAAAGAGCCATCGAAAATGCTCTTGCCAGATGGGAAGGCAGGAAAACTAAAACAGCCGGAGAGCTTGGGATCGATCGTAAAACCCTCTTTAACAAGATAAAAGAATACGGTCTTGAATAATTTTATTGGCCCGGCGTTGTTTTTTTGGTATTTTATAGAAAACTCACTTTGAGAGTATATATTGAGGAGAATCCTGATGAAGTATGTAGTAATAGGCGGCGATGCCGCGGGAATGAGTGCAGCATCGAGGCTTAAACGCAGAGAGCCCGATGCTGATGTTGTAGTTTATGAGAGAACCGGGGATGTTTCATACAGCGCCTGCGGTATGCCGTATAATATTGCGGATAAGGATAGGCCTATTGCTAGTCTCGTCGTGAGATCAGCCGATGCATTTCGAAATGCCCAGGGCATTGATCTTCATACCGGTCACAAGATCGAAAAGATAGATAAGGCTGCTAAAAAGATCTACGGGAAAACTGATGCCGGAGATGACTTTGAATCAAGCTATGACAAGCTGCTTATCGCAACAGGGGCGTCCGCAATAAGACCTGATGTACCGGGCGCAGATCTAGAGAATGTTTTCGTGCTTAAAGACCTCGAAGACAGCAGGATTATAAAGGGGTACCTGGCCGAAAATACAGTAGAGAAAGCCGTAATAGTCGGAATGGGTTATATTGCCCTTGAAATGGCAGACGCCCTTACCGCCCGTGGAATTGCCGTTACAATGGTTAAAAAGCGTGAGCAGCTTCTTCCCTGGATGATTCCCGAGCTCTCCAAGGTAGTCAGAAAGGAGCTGGAGGCTAAAGGTGTTGAGCTAAATCCGGGTTTCCCCCTGGAATCTGTTGAGAAAACATCCTCAGGGCTGGTCGTCAACGCCGGCGGCAGTAGATTCGACTGTGATATGGTGCTGTTTGCAATCGGAGTTAAACCTGAATCAAAACTTGCTGCAGATGCCGGGCTTGAACTCGGAGCGGCCGGTGCTGTGTCGATTGATAAAACTATGCGCACCACCGATGCGGACATCTTTGCCGCCGGGGATTGTGCCGATGCACTGAGCATTGTCAGCGGGCAGAAGGTATGGCTGCCGCTTGCATTAACCGCAAACCGCGGAGGCCGCCTGGCTGCTGATAATATGCTTGATGATGAGCAGTTGTTTAACGGAATTGCCGGCACCGGCGTTTTTAAGGTTTTTGACATTGAGGTGGCCCGCACTGGGTTGTCAGTCGAGGAAGCCGAGACTGCGGGGTTTGAACCTGTCTATAAAGCGATTGTCGCAAAATCGAAGGCCCATGTATTTCCCGACGCAGCGCCCCTGCATGCATCCTTTATTGCCGACAGGGCGAGCGGAAAGATACTTGGTGCTCAAATGGTTGGAACAGAGGGCGTGGCTCGCCGGATTAACGCTGCGGCCGTAGCGCTTCAGGCTGGAATGACCCTTGGAGAGTTTTATGAATGCGACCTGGCCTATGCTCCGCCCTTCAGTCCCGTCTGGGATCCGCTGCTGACGGCAGCATCTCTGCTGATGAAGAAAACCGGGAAATAATATGTCAGAGCTGCCCGTCGGGGCAGTTCTTTTTTCAGATAATTTTTTTGATTAATCGATATTAAAGAAAAGGGTAAGAGAGCCTTTATCCATGAAGATCTCACCGTTTAGTATTTCAACGAGGGTTGTAACTATCAGGGTATGATCTTCTCCGTTTGAAAGCTTCTGATATTCAGCAAAGATCTCCTCAGATGTTCTGAGTTTCATCTGAGCAATACCCTCATTCACTAATAATGTAATGGAAACAGGTACACAATCTTTCTTGATTACTTCTTCGAGTTTAAGGAAAATTGTGAGTAGCTCGCTTATAAACAGAGAAACAGTGATGGCCGGATCTTCATCGAGATGCACCGAATCACAGTGAACATCTATCTGCTGAATCCATGGATTACCGGCATATGATGATACAAGATGCTTGATGATGTCATCTATATAGGAATCCATTTGAACACAGACTTTTCCATCGACGGTCACCATATTCTGGTATACGAGCGAAAGGGTGTAAATCTGTATCTGGACCTCGTTTAATGATGAACGTGAAAACGAATCAGAACATAAATTTTGTTTAAGTGAAACGAGACTGCTCAGAACCTGCAGTTTATTGTTAATCAGATGCATAACTTCATCATGCGTCAAAGCCCCCTCTGTATTGAAAATGCTTTCAACATTTATATCTGAAGTACCGGGATGGCTTGAGTTCCGGTTTTCTCGAATAACTCCGGCGGTTCCTAGGCCTTCAATTTCTTCAGATTGAAAGCCTGTGTAGCCTATAGATGATATTTCACCATATGAAGTAAGCGAAACGTTCATTGAGCCGCCTAATGTTGGTTTTCGCTTGAGCTTCAATCTGAGTCCGCGCGTCATCCTGCTTCCGGTTCGGCGCTCATCAAATAGTTTGGGGGCTCTGTCATTACCGGTAATTCTCCCCCTTAATCCGGGAAGAATAGAGTTTCGAGACACTTTGGGGACATCCTCTTCAAATAGAAGTATAGAAAAATGTTTGCCTATCAGCTCCATGGGTTCCCATCCGAGGCTTCGGACCGTGTTATTGATGAAGGTGAAATGCCCGTCTGAATCGAGGACATAGATGATGTCGGGAAGAATTTGCACAAGATTCATGTACTGCTTTTCAGATACCTTGATATAGCTGTTTTGTACGCTTCGGCTTTCTTTGACATGAAGCACCTTATTAATCATATTGGGTATAAATCTGATATGCTGATTATCTTCTCTTCTTACGATAAAACAGCTGGCTTCATCGGTTAGGATTGCATCGATTTTATCTTCACTGTCAGGGTATGCCAGCAGGATGAAAGGATATGGCCAGAGGCTCAGCCAGTCTACGAGACTACCGTTCTGAAACTCGAGATCTGTAATAATGAGACTTATATCTAAGTTTTTACTAATTTCGTCAAATTCTTTAAGACTTTGAGGCTGGTGAATTCTATAAGGGAGCTTTTTCTCTTGAATTATTTCGATGAGAGTTTCACATTCAAGGTTTAGTGAGGATGCTAATATTATATTTTTCTCTACGGTATCATTATTATTAGGATTGGTCATTAGTCAAATTATTATCAATTGATGGTCGGAACTCAAGTCTTTGAGCAAAAATATTTATTAATATATATAATTTATACCCATCATCACTGCCATACTGTCTACAGCATCTGCACCTGCTTTCCACAGTGAATCATCACGGTTCCATGCAAAGCTATCGTCGGGGTCTCCGGCATTAAACACGGCATAGCAGCTTAGATCAAAGCCTTCAAAGACATTCCAGCCGGCGCCTGCAGTTATCATTGCCGACATATCCACGGGTGACCATATTGTGCGGATTGAAAGATTGACTGTATCCGTAGGGGTATAGCTGATTTCAGGGTAGAGAAGCAGGGCGTAGGATGGTTTCGGCTCACCTGATTTACGGACTTCCTCTAGCCAGCTGTGAAACGGCTTGTAGAGTCCCTCAAGGCGGAAGGTCATTGAACTGATGCTGTTGAGTTGAACCATATGGAAGATTCCGGCGCTTAGGTTGAACGAATCCTCTGCGCTCTGCTCTATATCTCCGCTTACGGGTAATGATACCGATGACGACAGATACCAGTCTGCTATGAGGTTGCCCTGCAGACTCAGGTAAGGTTTATGCACTGAAACAGGTTCAGCATCGGAATTTGTTTCTCTCTGATCGAACAAGTAGCCGCCTTCAATCTTTATCCCGGCAGCCTTTGTGTATATTCTGCCTCCGCCGGAGATATTATCGACGGCTCCGAAAATTTCACCGCTTGCTGTATCAGCTTCAGGCGGTAGAATTATTCCTTCGATAAAGGTGAACCTTCCGAGTGGAATATTCACAGCGCTGAGCCATGTGGTTTCGGCGCGAACCTCAGATGCTGTAAGATCCACTGAGGTGTCGGTGCTGCCGAATATGACATCACCGGAATTAAACACAAAGCCGTCGCCCCATCCGAGGCGGGTTTTACCTGCGGTTATCCGGAACCATGGAAAGCGGGCTTTGACATAGGCACGGTCGAGACTAAGCAACGGGGTTATGATCGTTCCGGCCGGCGCACCGGCGGCAGCTGAGATGTCCATCTCGGGGGATGCAAAACTGAATGCCAAATCGGCTTTGACGTTTTTATTGCCGCTGGATTTGAAAGAGAAGCCCGCGTTTCCCGCGGGCATCCAGGCCCAGTATTTGTCGCCGTCCGTCTCGCGGGTCTGCATAATCAGGTTGCTTAAGCCCAGCTCAAGCGAGAGATCCCCCTCGGAAAAGACCCCGGGAGCCGTAAACAGGCAGAGAAGGGCACCGATAAGAAATAGTACCGGTTTTCTCAGCCTTTCCCGCAGCCTTACCATGAGAGTTCCTCCAGTGAGAAAATCTCATCATCGAGTTTTATATCAACCTTCAGATCCTTCATGATAAGCACGGTATTGGAGTTGGATTTCATCTTGTCTGAGATTCTTGTTTCCACAGCCATGGTAATCCCGTCCATCTCGCCGATTTCAAGCACTTCCATATCCTTCAGCAGACGGCCTGACTTCGTATAGTATTCACCTTTGAGCACGATATAATCCTGCTTGTCTATCCAGACTATCTCTTTCGGGTAGGGGACGGTCCGGGTGTTTGCGCGCAGCGTGAGCACCCAACAGTCACGGCCGAGAAGATTCTGCTCGTCGGTAATCTCAATGCTGTACTGAGAGGCCCTGTCCTTGCCGCCGGTCATATCTTCGTAGCTTATATCAGAGCCGAGCATTCCCTGTCTTAACGCCGAACCCTGCATGCGGATGAGCTCTTCGGCATCCGGATAGTAGAGGTAGATCTCATTTTCGGTGCGAAGGACCTTCTGTCCCCTTTCGGCCCGGCTTGTGAATTCAATCAGTGATTCGTTCTCGCCGCGTGCCCATGAGTCGAAGGAGCTGATCTTGGTGCCGAAGCGGTCGGTTATGTGCATTTCACCACTTGATTCGGCTGTGTCGAAGGTTGCTGCCGCATCGGCGCGGCGGACTATCTCGTCACCGCTAATCGCGAAAGCGAAGGCGGGAAGCAGTATTAAAATTGTTATGGCTGTAAAAATCAGTTTTCTGTTCATTTTTTTCTCCGTAGTTGGGGTTAGATGTATTTCAGCGCTTCAACAGGCTGAATACGCGATGCCTTGCGCGAAGGTATCAGGGTCGCCAGGGTGGCAATTGCAACGGAATAGAAGTAAACAAAGATAGTTCTCGGCACGCTGAGTATCGGATACAGTATGGATGATATTTCCATATCCATTCCCTGCATTGCATCTGTGAAATCGATACCTATTCGGCCTAGATAAAGCGTAGCTGCCGCCCCGATTATGACGCCGATACCCGCACCGACTGCACTGATGAATGTTCCTTCAAGCATGAAAAGCCGAACCAGTTCTTTGCCGTGCATTCCAAGTGCCGACAAGGTGCCGATTTCGCGCATACGCTCGAAGATGACCATCATTGTTGTATTGATGATGACCGTACTGCCGAGCAGAAAGAAGAATACGGCAATTACGTTATAAACGGCATCTGCCAATCGCAGGAGGCCGAACATCAGGCTCATATCCTGCATTCGGTTGACATCTCCCGGGATGCCGGCTTCTCTGAGGACAGTGGAAATCTCGTCGGCAACTGTGTCGGACCGTGCTCCATCAGCTGTTTTTATCATAATCTGCTGAGCTCCGCCCGGGGTCTGAAGGAAGTACTGAGCGCGGTCGAGCGGCATCCAGAAGTTGCTTGTGTTCAGGGCGGCAACTGGAAAGGCTGCTATACCCGCAATTTTTAATGTGATAGCGTTTGTACCTCGGCTTGCGGTCATAGACATAATTGTGACCTTGTCACCGAGCTTCAGATGAAGGTTGTTTGCGAGTACCGCACCGATGAACATCTCGTTTTTACCTGCTTCCGGAAGCCTGCCATCCTTTACGATTGATTCGAGATCGGCATATTCTGCCTCGCGGGAAAAATCCACACCCACGCCGAGAGCCCCGTAATTTGAGCCGCCGATGTACATATTAGTTGGAAAGGTCGTGCGGGGTACCCAGGAGTCAACTCCTTCAATCTTCGCGAGTACATTTTCTGCATCATCTATATTGAAGGTGAGATGTACCGGGTTGAACCGCTCATATTCTTCATAATCTACATTTCTGATGTTAACATCACCCGTATAGTAGTTTCTGAGATTTGCTTCCATATCTTTAGACATTCCGCCGATTATGGCAAAGAGCATTACAATGCTCATTGAAGCAACAGCAATAGCTGCCCCGGAGAGTATGGAACGTCGTTTATTTCTTGAAATATTTTTAAAGGCTGTCTGTGCAATTCTATAGGTCATTCATTTCTCCTTGACTTACTGATGTCTGAGACAGGCCGGAATGTCCATTTTCAGAGCTTTACCCGTAGGGAAAAAGGCGACTATGGTTGATATTACCGTTCCCGCGATGAAGGCGAGTCCTATCGTATCGACGTTCCAGACCCCTCGCATCACCGACTGAATGCGGTAGCCTATATCCATATCGCGAAGTATAAACCCGACGTCAAAACCGATGTTAACAACAAATAGATTGACGAGAATTCCAAGGATGACTCCTATAAACGAACCTATCAGACCGATTCCCGCCGCTTCAACGACAAATGCGGCTCGGATCTTACCGTCGGACATTCCGAGAGAGCGCATCATTCCCAGTTCTCTTATTCGTTCAAATATGGCCATAAGCATCGTGTTTGAGATACCGACAGCTGCTATGATGAAAATCAGAAACAGAATGATTCCTGTGCCGCCGCGCTTGGCTTCAGCTAATGCGAGATAGTCGGCAGCCATATACTTCCAGTCCAGAGCGGTGAGGCCTGAGCCGTTAAACAGTTTCTGAATATCAGACGCCGCAGCTTCAACATCTGCCGAATCAGAAAGTTTGATGTTGATTTCAGTTGCGGCGCCATCCATTGCAAGGTAGTCGCCGGCTGTATCGAAGGGCATCATCACAAGTCCGCGGTTAACATTCGGGTTCGGGCAGTTTACGATACCGACAACTTCGAGATCCATCGACTCGTAGAAGCCGCCGTTGCCGCGGGTGATTATTGTTATCCAGTAACCGACTTTGGCGCCGATATCTTCAGCAAGCCAGGAACCGAGAAGTGCTGCTTCTTCTCCACGTTCAAGAAAGCGTCCTGCTGCAAGGGTGTCGCCGAAGTGAAATATATCAAAGTCCAGTTGTGGATCAATTGCCGTGACTGTGACGGGTATATTGCCGTCTTCACCAAAATCATCAGCATTGAGAATCATATCGCCTGAAAAAACTGTTCTCGGTGATGCTGTATACCCTGCGTCTTCAAGCTTTGCAGTTATACCTTCAGCATCGGGGACATTGATATCAAGAGGAAGCTGGTGTCTGTTTTCCCAGTATCCGTCGTTATAGATTCTGACCGAGGCGGTTTCATACCATTTAAGGTTGCGTACCGATTCGAACTCAGCACCGGCAAGCATTGAGTCGATCATGATGAACATCATTATTCCGACGGCTATTGCTCCGGCTGTTATCAAAGTCCGCCTCTTGTATCTGGTAAGATTTTTAAAGGCTAGAGAAATTATAAATTTCATATCTATTTCCTTTCGTCACTCTTTATCTGACCGTCGTGGAGCATCACAACGCGTCCTGCATAATCCATTACCATCGGATCATGGGTAGAGAAGATGAAGGTTGTACCGTGTTTCTCGTTCATTTCCCTCATCAGCTTCAGGATCTCTTCACCGGTGCCTGAGTCCAGGTTCGCAGTAGGCTCATCGGCCAGCACAATTTCAGGGTTCTTCACAAGAGCTCTGGCTATTGCTACGCGCTGCTGCTGCCCGCCGGACAACTTGGACGGCTTGCGATTTTCCATACCTGCAAGACCGACCTCTTTCAGGATGGTCATTGTTCGTTCACGTACCTCATCTTCGCTAAGGTCCAGAAGCGACAGAACAAATGCTACATTTTCATAGGCTGAGAGCACCGGGATAAGGTTGTAGGTCTGAAATACAAAACCGAGGTTTTTTCGTC
This sequence comes from Spirochaeta sp., assembly GCA_003454605.1. GTDB lineage: Bacteria > Spirochaetota > Spirochaetia > UBA9216 > UBA9216 > Thalassospirochaeta. The sequence goes on from DMKD01000367.1 coordinate 17,838, forward strand.
TGAATTTGGTTTTTTCATTCTTATTCATACTTGAAACAGTTTCGCTTTTTATTGTGATTTCACCTTGATCAAGTTTATCAATGCAGCCGATGAGGTTCAGCAGGGTCGTTTTGCCTGAACCGGAGGGACCGGCGATAGAAGTGAATTCGCCGCGGTCAATATTCAGAGATACACCACGAAGTGCTTTTACCTCTGTTTCTCCGTTGGCATAGTTTTTAACTACATTGTCTATCTTAATCATTTGCTGCTCCTTTTTCAGTATCAGTTTTCAGTTTGTTTATTTCATTCATCGCCTGTGTACCCATAACCGTTCCAAGATTCATGTTGTCGAGGGCTGAGGAAGGCAACAGCATCATGGAATTATTCTGGCGCATTCCTTCGTATACCATATTCATTGCCCGAAGCTGAAAAGCGGTTGGATTGTCGGTGTATTTTTCGGCGGCAAGGGCGAATTTTTCAGCAATCTCAACTTCGGCATTGCTGAGGATGACGCGGGACTGACGTTCACGTTCAGCCTGGGCGCGTTTACTCATCGCGTTTTCAAGTTCCTTTGGTATAATGATGTCGGTAATCTCGACCGACATGATTGAGACTCCCCAGGGATTTGTCTTTGAATCCAGGGCCTGCTGGATTTCATGTCCAAGATCTTCGCGATCAGAGAGAAGGGATGCAAGATCATGCTTTCCTATCGAATCGCGCAGAGCTGTCTGGGCCGATAGTGTAACCGCTTCAAGGTAATTCTCTACCTCAAGTACGGCCTTCTGTGCATCCCAGATAAGCCAGAAGCAGAGCGCATCAACATGCACAGGGACGGTATCGACAGTGAGAGTCTTCTCAGCACTAAAATCTGTGGCCCTGATACGGGTGTCGACAAAGGCCGCTGTTCGGTCGATGAGCGGAAAAAGGACAAAGAGTCCGGGACCGTGAACCTTGTGGAATTTCCCGGCGCGCAGGATTACAACCTTATCCCACTGATAAACCAGCTCAACCGAGGCAGAAATCAGTATTCCGACAGAGCCGGCCGTTGCAAGCGGCCAGAAACCCAGATCAAAGAAGGCGAGAATATTCAGCCATATTGCGCTGATTATAACAATTGAAAATATCCACAGCGGCAGGATTGCAATAAGGATTCCGCCGAAGAACAGGCCGGTTGTCAGCTGCACGATACTTTCAATATCGGATTCAGGGTTCAGCCTTATTTGGATTAATACTCCAAGGGCAACAAAGAGCCCAAGTACCAGGAATGATACCGCGCTGTAGCTGAAGTCTTTATGCAGCATCGGACTTTTTATATTTTTTACTCTGATTGGATTTGTTTGAAAAAGATTCATTCTTTTCCTCCTTTTACTCCGTTTCCCCTATCGAGGGTTTGAAGATAATCAAT
>DMKD01000056.1 GCA_003454605.1 Spirochaeta sp.
GATCAATTTGCTGGGGGAATTAGTCTAGTTCTTGCAGGGGAGTCATATATGACTTATGATGTTAAAACAGTAGACGAATATGTAAGCAGGATTCCTGAGGAACGTAAGGAAGCTTTTCAGAAGCTTCGTGAGGTGATTAAGGCTAATATTCCTGAGGGCTTCGAAGAGTGTATTTCCTATGGTGGCCCAGGCTTTGCTGTTCCGCACTCAATTTATCCGGCCGGATATCACTGTAAACCAGAGGAATCACTTCCATTTATGGGCATTGCCTCTCAAAAACACTTTATCGGTTTTTATCATATGGGAATATACTCAAAGCCTGAAATCCTTGAGTGGTTTCAAGCCGAATGGGCAAAGCTTGATATCGGAAAACTTGATATGGGTAAGAGCTGTATCCGACTTAAAAAGATGGACAAAATTCCCTATGAGCTATTAGGCGAGTTATGCACGAAGATCACGGTCCAACAATGGATTGAGACCTACGAGCAAAGCAGGATGAAATAGCCATCTTTTTCATTCTTTATTTCTATCAATGCCGGCCGCAGCGCTTTCGCTGATTTATCCTATCCGGCTCAGCACCGGGCCGATTATGTGCAGCACAATATCGGCGCAGAAATGAGATACCATTGCTGCCGCAAGGCCATATTTCCAGAATACCCAGCCGAAGATCAGCCCGGCTATTCCGTTCAGTATGAGAGCCCTGCTTACAATAAGCGGAGTAAGTTCTGTAAGCATCTTTGTCGCCGGCAAATGACCTAAACCGAAGAGTATCGCGACGAGAATATTTGCTATCCAGAACGCGGCTGCAACTGTCTCATTAGCAGGTCCATGCAAGAATCTTGTCAGAAGCCAGAGGATTCCCGAGAGTAAAAACCATCTCATTAAGATTTCTTCGGTGATCCCTCCATAAAAGCAGGCCAAAAACCGTTTCCACAGGGGCAGAGAGGCATTGCCCGCTTCAACCAGGGCTTCCGGTAGGCGGGATGAAAAAATAAACTTCTCAATTCCGATAACAAGAAATCCTGCGGCCAGACCTATCAACACTGCGATGATGAGTTTGCCCGGATCAGATTTAATAATCAGTCCCAGAGAACGATTTGCTAACAGACCTACTATTGATGCAGCTGATAACAGTATCAGAGACTGCACAACGGACAATACTATCATTATCGGTTTGAGAGTTATCTCTCCTCTTAAGGCCAGTGAGTATGGTATGATCGCTATCGCGCCTGCAAGCCCTATAGCAACAAGGATTATGATCTGTGATACATTGCTATTCAGATTCATTATCTACCTCCGGTATTATAATTGTTGAAAGTTGAAATATTTCAGTTTTAATCGATGATTCTGCCTTAGATTTGTATTTTTCTAATAGCGCAATAAATTCATTTTTAAAGTCCGGGAGATCTTCCGGATTAAATACTACTGAGTGAGAATGGTAACCGCATAAGCCCATTCGTTCGGGGTTTACTTCCAGGGTGGTGAGAAAATCATAGTAGCTGTAATTCAGAGAGCTTGTGAATGCTGTGAAAAGACGCTCATGATCTTCGATGGTAAAGTCCTTCATGTCTTCCAGTGAAAACTCACCGATGCTGCTGTTTTTAAGACCGTAGACCTTTTCCAGGGTTCCCCTGACCGGATAAGAATCGACTACTCTGATGACTCCAGCTGTTTCTAACTTCTTTATATGGCGGTATAGGGTTGCCGGCGGTACATTGTGCAGCTTTGACGCAAGTTCTCCTGCTGTATGTGTTTTTTGATTCAGCAATGCTGTGATTCGCAGCCTAATAGGGTGAATAATTATTTCTGATCTTTCTTTCTGGTTCATTCGACCTCCATTATCAATAATGAATATATTATCAAAATTGATAATGGTCAAGCCGAAATGTTGAATAAACGGATGTCAGGACTAAGATTTTCCCCGCAGTTCTTTATCAAGGCTGCTTAATGAAATCCTTGACGTCATATCCATGCTCAGAGGAGTTACCGACACTATCCGTTTTGAAAAAATTGTGTGAAGGTCGGTTCCTTCGTCAAACACTGTCAGATCGGCTTCCACGCACCATCCCAGCCTCCCCTTGTCGGAGAGTGTCTTGCGCTCCGGTTTCGCGGGGTGATAAAAGGACTTCTTAGCTAGCTTCGTTATTTCCCAGGGGGTACTTCGAACGGCATTATCAGGGACATCAATCTTCAGCACATCGACATCATCGATATAATTTCCCTCCAGCAGGGCTTCGGCAAACAGCCTCGTAAAGCAGGCGGCTATACTGAAATCAGCCCTTGGTTCTGCTGCAAATACTTCATCCTGATGAATCTCAAGGGAGGCAGCGATAGAAGGAATCCCGTAGTTGGCGGCTTCAAGCGCCGCTCCAACAGTCCCCGAACGGGTGATATCGGAGCCCAGGTTTACTCCGGAGTTTATCCCTGAAATAACAAGCTCAGGACATCCCGGCATGAGTTCCAGGATGGCATAGTCCACACATTGTGAGGGAGATGCTTCAACAGAGAAGGCGTGTATTCCAGCGGGATAGCCGTCGGCTTCCGTGATAATTCCGCTGGATGTCGGAGGATGGCTTCTGCCTGCGGAGGTTTGCTGAGTATGCGGGGCAGCCACCCATATTTCCCCGATTTTACCGAGCTCTTCTGCCAGAGCTCTCAGTCCCGGGGATTTTATTCCGTCGTCGTTGGTCAGTAGAATCAGTGGTTTCATTTCAACTCCCCGGCCGACCACAGCCCGATGGCGGCATTCTTTATTAGATAGAACTCCTCCCCGTCTGCATCAACGTTGAAACCGGGGGCATGTTTCTGCGGATTAAATAGTTTTTCAGCTGCCTCAAGGTCGAAACTGTTATATCCGACACCTTCAATCTCGGCAGAGCTCAAACCTCCGGCAGCGTAGTTGATGCTGAACCGGCCTTCACCCGCACTGTGAATCAGATGTGCCGCGGTAGCGAGGTTCGAGTATAGATCATTATTTGATTTTACAGCCTCGATAATCTCCTCAGTGGAGCGGTATCCGTACTTTCTTATCAGGCGGTCAATTTCATGATCTTCACCAAAGGTT
>DMKD01000345.1 GCA_003454605.1 Spirochaeta sp.
CTTCGGGGTAGAGGGAAGGAATTGTTTCAACATTATGATTGATTATATCAGGAGCAGCGTTCACAACGAGATCAAGGGCTGCCTCATCTCCCTGAAAATCTGGTATCAGCACTTCGATTACGACATTGCTGTATTTATCTTTTATAGTACGTATAACATCGGCAAAATGAAAGGCGCCGCCGTCAGGCATATCATCCCGGGTAACTGATGTAATTACAACATGTTTAAGCTCCAGTTCTTTAACTGCTTGGGCTATGTTCGCAGGTTCATCGAAATTAATATTTTCAGGAGTCCCGCTGGAAATATTGCAGAAGGTGCAGGCCCTGGTGCAGACCCGGCCGAGAATCATAAATGTAGCAGTTTTACGGTTGAAGCATTCTCCCTTGTTCGGGCAGGCAGCCTCTTCGCAAACAGTATTAAGATTCAGTTTTTCGAGCAGGTTTTCAACTCTCGTAAAGTCATATCCTGCCTTGTATCTCACCTTCAGCCAGTCCGGTCTTTTAGTTGTTTTCATCATATACTTCTCCAAGTTTTCTGCTGACAAGTTCGGCATTGAAAACCTTTTCAAAATATTGGCCGGTTTGTTTTTTAACCAGTTCAAAATCAAGATTCATGCCGGTCTCCTTATCAAGTGACGTAACGCTTCGGTCGGCAAGACCGCATGGGATAATCCAGTCAAAATGCTTCAGGTTGGTTTTAACGTTGAACGCAAATCCGTGGAAGCTTATCCATTTTCGTACCGCAATTCCAATTGCTGTAATCTTTCTACTGTCTATATAAACGCCGGTATATTTGCCCTTATCTTTTTTTGTCTCAATCCCATACTGCTCATGCAGCAGTTTGACAAATATTTCTTCAATATTGGCTACGTATTTATGGAGGTCACGTTCAAAATCGTTCAAATTGAGTATAGGGTAACCGACTATCTGACCCGGACCATGATAGGTCACATCACCGCCCCTTTCTACATCAAAGAGATCTACTCCTTCCGATTCGAGAATTTCATCCGAGACGAGAATATTTTTGCGTTCGGCGCGTCTTCCCATGGTCAGTACAGGGGGGTGCTCTACGAGAAAAAAAGTATTATCAAGCCTGCCCTCACGTACATCCTCAACCGCGGCCTTCTGAATCTTCAATGCGCCTGCATATGACATTCTGCCAAGATCTACAAGATTAATCTTCATTTGTTTAGTATAGCATTTTAATATGATAAAGTTCAATTTGGTAAAAGTAGCTTTGCAGTTCAACAAGACGGATGTATAATAATTTCAAGGAGAAATGTTATGGACAAAGTTTTGAGTCTTATCTTAGGCGGTGGAAAAGGTTCCCGTCTTTATCCCCTTACTGCTGACAGAGCAAAACCGGCGGTACCCTTCGGTGGCAAATCACGATTGATTGACATTGCAATTTCTAACTGCATCAATTCAGATTTACGAAAGATTTACATTCTGACCCAGTTTGAATCAGCGTCCCTGAACTTTCACATCAATCAGTCTTATCAGTTTGATGTTTTTTCAAAGGGCTTTGTTGAAATACTTGCAGCCAGCCAGAAAAATTCTGTCAGCGGATGGTATGAAGGTACAGCAGACGCAGTACGAAAGAATTGGAAAAACTATCAGAAACATAGTCCTGAGTATTATATGATATTATCAGGCGATCAGCTTTATAATATGGATCTCAAACAATTTCTCGACGAGCATAAACAGAGCGGAGCTGATGTAACCGTGGCAGCTACACCTGTCAGCAGGGAAGATGCAAACGCGCTCGGTATCCTTAAGATAGATAAAGATAAAAAGATCGAATCATTTTTAGAAAAGCCGGGCCCTGATATGGATATATCGGAACTCAAGATGCCGGATGCAGATAAAAACAAGTCAAGAAGGGCCGCCGACGGACAGAAAGAATATCTCGCATCTATGGGCATCTATATTTTCAATGCTGATGCAATGGAAAAATGTCTAGATACCGAGTACACCGATTTTGGAAAGGAAATTATTCCGGAATCCATTAAAAACGAGAAGGTTAACGCCTATGTCTATAATGGATATTGGGAAGATATCGGAACGATTAAGAATTTCTACGAAGCCAACCTTAATCTTGCATCAGCCCAGCCTAATTTTAATCTCTATGATGACGACTCTCCAGTATTCACTCATCGGCGAAATCTGCCGCCGTCAAAGATTAACTCCTGTGTCTTCAAGCAGGCTCTCGCAGCCGAAGGCTCGATTATTACCGACGCCTACATAAATTATTCTATTGTCGGTGTAAGAACTATTATTAATGAAGGTGCATCACTCGACGGTGTCTACTGTATGGGCTCGGATTTTTACGAAACGCCTGCTCAACTTAAAATAAATAAAGAAAAAGGGGTTCCGTGTATAGGTATCGGCCGCAGCGCTGTCATTCGCGGGGCAATAATTGATAAGAATGCCCGAATAGGAGCCAACTGCAGAATCGGAATAGATCAGAATAATCGAAAAGATGGTGATTTCGGTGAATACCATATCGTTGACGGCATTATTGTTATTAAAAAGGATGCTGTGATTCCGGACGGAACGGTTATATAGCGGGTCTGCGTGAGTATACCCGGAATAATAAAGAA
>DMKD01000322.1 GCA_003454605.1 Spirochaeta sp.
TTGAGTCTTGCAAGAATAAAATGCATATACTCTCGGTCCTGAAGATCGCCTACGACAGGTACTATTGTTGCAGCCTCGCCGACGCCTTCTTCCTGAAGCAGTTTCAATTCAGCATCAATCTCGTAGAGGCTGTTTTCTCCGTGATCGAGCAGATACAGCCTCTGCGCGCCGCCTGAAAGCAGCTGCCGGGATAGTTCACTGCCAATGCTGCCGCCGGCTCCGGTTATGAGGACCCTCTTGCCGCGCAGATATGAGAGGCTCTCTTTTAACGAAATCACTGCCGAATCACGGCCAATGAGGTCTTCGGCTGCAATCTCGCGGGTCTGTATCAGGTGTGCGTCGCCGTCGATAATCTGCGAAATACCCGGCAGAAGCCGGATAGTTTTCAGGGTTGTATCCTTAAGGGTCGAATATATCCTTTTCAGGTTGTCGCCGGGAGCACCGGGAATTGCTACGATCGCTTCATCGGCCGGGTTTTCGTTCTGAATTGTGTTCATCCGTGAAATCGGACCGAGAACCGGTATCCCGTCGATAAGGGTCCCTATCTTCTTCTCATCGTCATCGATGAATCCGATAACCTGTCCGAAGATTCCCTTCCGCTCAAGTTCTGTTGCGATTTCCTGTCCGGCGAAACCGGCACCTATGATATAGATTTTTGCGCTTTTACTTTCCATCTTTTTCTTCTGTTGATTTTATAACATCAAAGGCCAGATCGACAAGCATAGAATTGTTATTAAGTGAAAGTCTTATCTTTGCACGGCCTTTTCTGCGGTCAACCTTTTCAATTATCCCCTCAAGCCCGCTCATAGGACCGGAAACCACTGCAATACGGTTGTTTTCATCGAAGTAAACCCGGGATTTTCCGGTGATCTCGCCGAAATGCAGAAAGTGCATCAGAACTTCACGATCAGATCCTGTCAGCGGTTGTATATTCCGATTATCCTTAAGAAAGCGGAAAAAACCGGGAGTCTGTCTTATTATCCAGTGAAGTTCAGATGGAATATCCTCGCCGATGTAAAATATGTACCCGGGATAGAGCGGTTTTAAACTTTCCCTGACTTTTCCCATCTTCCGCTCTTTGAGGATTCTTCTGGGCCATAGCAAATTAGAGCAGCTCTCATCGGAATAACCTTCCCGCTTCATGCTCTGCCGTGCCAGCTTTATGAAGTGATTCTCTTTTCCCGTTCTTATCTGAACAGCGTAATAATTCATTTTTTGAGGCTCAGGCTCTTCCTTATCTCTTTAAGTTTCTCTGATTCTACCGGATCTTTCTTTACCCGATCGAAATACTCGAATATGAATGACAGAAAGACTGCAAGAAACATGACTGCAATCGTGACTATCATACATATCTTTGCACGGGACGGTTTAGCTTTCAATTCAGGAACTTCAGCTCTTTCGATAATCTGGAATTGTTTTGAATTATCTGCCTCTTCAAGCTTCACTGATTCATACTGCCCTTTGAACGTCAGATACATCTGGCTGATAAGGGTCGCCTCGTTTTTTAGGTTAGAGTAAATAGCTGTCAGCTCCGGCAGTTTGTTCTGAGGGATGTAATCAGAGGTTGTTGAAAAGTCCTGAAAACCCATGGTTTTTGCATCAATGAGCTGCTTTAGATTTTCAATTTCATTTTCCAGTCTCCGAACCTGAGGATCTTCAATCCTTCGGTTCCCTTTCAGATTGTTAAGCTCGACCTCTTTCTGAACAAGTGAAGAGTTTAGATCGGTGAGTTCAGTTATCTGTGCGGTTGTCTGGCTTTCAATATCCACAATACCGTAGGTTTTCTGGAATTCAATAAGGTTGGCCTGTGCCTTGTCCAGCGCTTTTTCCTGATCTTCAAGCTGCTGCTCAAGGAAGGCTTTTCGTGTGATTATACTCTCCATTGTCAGACCGCGGAATCTGGTTTCAAGAAGTTCGAGCGAGCGGTTCACAACCTCGGTAGCAAAGACAGGATCAATATCCTCAAATCCGATAGTTAGAAAACCTGTTGTAGCATCATATTCAACGGTGAGGTTTTCGGTATATGCCCTTCTTGCAGAGGTCCGGGGATATTTTTCAATATTATATTTACTGATAAAATCCATCTCCCCGGCAACCTGATCAGCAAGGGTATTGCCTTTTATAAGAGCCTGTGCCAGATCGGCGTTGGACGAGCCGCCGGTACCGCCTCCAACCAGGCCTGAAAGAAAGCCCAGGTCACTGCTGTTCAACATGCTGCTGAGGCTCGAAGAACTTGAAGACTCCTGGAGTCTGACAATTACCTTCGGTTGATAGACATTAGGAAGCTTGTTCAAGGGGGCATCGGGAGCTGCTTTCAATGTGTAAACCGAATAGCCGAGGATAAGTACCGCAGCTATAAAAGTAGAGAAAAAGATAAACTTCCATCTTTTTGCTATTACTGAAATTAAATCCATCAATGATATTTCATCATCGTTGGTCTGTTGTTCAAAGTTTGTATTTTTATCTGCCATGAAGCTAAACTATCACGGAAACTGATTAGCTTCAAGATTACGGCGCTGATTCCGATAATGCAGGTATGAAGAAAGCAGCTTTTATAATAATACTTGCGCTTTTCAGCCTTACATTTCTGCAGGCTGAGACTGTGCTGTTCTGTATCAGTGACAACGGGGAAGAAGAAGAAAAATCTCCATGGACAATCGCGGTTTTGAGGGCCTTCGAAGACGGAGTGCTGAATGAGTTTTTTGAGGCCGGTCACATCGTTACCAACTCCTTCCTTAATGAATGTAAAAGGATTTCAGGAAGCGACGCTAAAAATAATTCCGATATAGCCAGGATAATGGGAAACAGGCTCGGGGCAGACAGGGTAATGATTCTCGAAGTCATATTTCCCGATGCTGTAGAAGACTCACTTCCGGTTCCAATTGCAGCTGAGTATGGTTTTTATGAAAATACCGGCAAAACGCTTTCGAGTCAAATGACTGAACGGCTGAATATCCCGATGGAAATGGGGG
>DMKD01000010.1 GCA_003454605.1 Spirochaeta sp.
TGATGAGTACGAAGCAGTAATCAAATGCCGCAGCGGAGCTCTGCTGGATGTAATTGTACGGAAATCAAGGATATTTCTATCAGAGGATAATGGAGCTGTTATCTCATTCCAGCCGATTCTAGCAAAAAGAATCACTGCCACACCCTTATTTTCAAATGCTGTTTCAACTCTCGAACCCTCTGTTATCTTCACTCAGCTTGATGAAAGTATCACTTCTTCAAATACGGTTCGGGTTTTGAATCAGCTGCCGACGGCAGTAAGAAGCCTCGTTCTTGGCGGATCGCCCTCAGATGAGATACGTGTTTTTATTACTGATATCTATAATTCGGGTTTAAAGAAACTTGCGGCTTTTGCGGAGAAGGAACTCGGAACACCACCCTGCGAATATACCGTTCTATCTCTCGGAAGCAGCGGCCGAAGCGAAATGACATTATTCTCTGATCAGGATAACGCATTAGTGTTTCGGGCCGGAGAGGATGAGCCAGATAGCCTGAGGTTATACTTTCTGACCCTCGCGGATCGGATATGCGGCCTTCTTAACCAAGCCGGTTTCCCCTACTGTCCAGGAGGTATCATGGCAATCAATCCTTTGTACTGTCTAAGCCTTGAAGAATGGAAAAACAGGTACCGAAAATGGTTTGCACAGGCAGATAACATATCATTGCTTGATATCCATGTTTTCTTTGATCTAAAAGCAGCTTGGGGTTCTGACGAACTTGTTGATGAACTCTACATGAGTATTTTCAGCGATACTGTTAAAAGATCTGAATTCTTTACCCATTTTGCCCGTAATTGTCTCGAATACAAAGCTCCGAAGGGGATACTGGGTAATCTTCGAACAGAAATACGGAATGGCATGGATGTGATCAACCTGAAAGAAACCATGACCCCCCTTATAAACTATGCCCGAATCTCCGCATTGAAAGAAGGAATATCAGTCAGCTCGACCCTCGAACGTTTAAAAAAGCTTCATAAGCATGGAAATATAGATGATCTATCTTATGCTGAGATGTGCAGTACGTTTGAAGTGCTGTGGAGACTCAGGTTTTCAAATCAGATTTTTGCCCACGGGGAGCTCAGGAAGATCAACGATGATCTTGCTCCTTCAACTTTGTCGGATGAGAATTATAAGGAGCTGAAAGATGCGGTGTCGGTAATTTCGGCGACCCAGTCAAGATTGAGTTATGAGTTTTTAGGCGTTGATATATCATAACCCGCAAGCTCTGTTAGACTCAAAGTCTCCGGCGCCTCAGAAATGACTCCTGATGAGGACAGCATCATTACAGATACCTGATCAAGAACGCCGTCCGATTTTAACCCAAGTTCAATTATCGCCTGGGCGAAATCGATATAGACCCGGCGGTAGCCCTCAATTTCATCATCACTGAGCGGCTGCTGCTTCGGTATAAACAATATTGAATAAATCCCCTCGGGATTTATGTGTCCAATCAGAACCTCAGAAAACTTCTTCGGCAGTTCAATATCATAGTGATGGGTTCTTTCGCCTTCTATGATGCAGGGAATAATGCCGACATGGAGCCGTTGTTCATCACCGGCGGCTTTAAAGAGATATCCGCCTTTTTCGGTACGTATTTTTTTACTGTTTAAAGCGGTAATCAGGGCCGAGCGTTGTTTTCCGCCGGCCCTGCTGCCGTTAATTATCAGCTTTTTCAGTGTTTACTTTCTTCTGAGTAAGCAGCGATACAATCACCAGAGTTAGAAAACTCAGCGGGATTGAAATTATACCAGGATTATCAAGCGGCATAATTGCCTGCGAAGCGCTTAGACCGTATCTTTCAAACATACTCGGCGACAGAAGAATGAGTGCGATAGCTGAAATCATACCGACCGCCACTGATGATGCAATACCCTTGGCGGTTGTCTTCTTCCAGAACAGCAGCATTATGATGGCAGGGAAATTGGCCGAGGCGGCGATAGAGAAAGCCCAGCCTACAAGGAAGGATACATTCATTCCCTTAAACATGATTCCCAGGAGTATTGCAATTAATCCTACACCTACAGCTGACAACTTACCGATTACAACCTTTCTTCTATCCGTCAATTTGACCTTGAAATACTTGTCAACGAGATCATGCGCTACCGCCCCTGAGGCAGCAACTATCAGGCCGCTTACAGTTCCAAGGACCGTCGCAAAGGCAATTGCCGATATTATTGAGAACAGGACCTTGCCGAATGACTTCGCAAGCAGCGGTGCCGCCATATTCGAACTCTCAACATCAAGTACACCGCTGGTCATTGCTCCCAGACCGATAAACAGAGTAAGGATGTAAAAGAATCCAATAGCAATAATTGCGAGAATGGTTGATTTCCTGGCATCCTTCGGACTGGAAACCGTATAGTATCTGATAAGCACATGCGGCAGTGCCGATGTACCAAAAAATAAGGCAATCATGAGAGAGACAAAATTGAGTTTGGAAATCGGTGTTGAGTCCTTATCTACCTTAAATTTCAATCCGGGTCTTAATATTTCACTTCCGGCAGTAGGTTCCTGAAACCAGATCGATACATGTTCACCTTCAAAGTCAAAGCCATGCTTGACAAAGCGAATAACTGTACTGCTCTCAATGGTAGATAAATAGCTGAACGGTGTAAGCGGTCCGGTTGCTTCGACCTCTTCACCATTTACAACAATTTTATCCATATGACCGACAGGATAAAAACGCTGTTCTTCAATTGGAGCACCATTATATAATTTCACACCGTTTTCGGAGTCGACGATACTTAGAGCTTCCGTCAGCTTACCGTCGTCTGAGACCTTCCACCAGTTGTCATAACCATTATTCGTCAGTCTGAGGAAAGAGCCTTTTCCATCACTGTATCTGCCAGAAATTTCGTATCCCGACTCACTGATACCGGTAACCTCATCTCCGTCGGCAATAGCAGTCAACTCGACAAAATCATGGTAATCTTCTGATACATCCTTATTAAAACCCCTGTTAACCAGCATAACGACGAGGACAGTCGAGAACACAATTAAAAGTGCTCCTTTTATAAACTGGACGTATGTTGTCGATTTCATTCCGGCGGTTGCAACAATGAAAATTACTATAGAACCTACCATTATAACCCCGACATAATGCGGTAGACCGAGAAGCGGAGTAACCAAAGCTCCGGCTCCGACCATCTGCGGGATTAGATAGAAAATGGACACCATCAATGTGCTGATTCCGGCCATCAGCTGAATACCGGGTGAATTGAACTTGGAATCGAGAGCATCGGTGAAGGTATATTTACCCAGCTTCTTCATCGGTTCTGCAACAACAAAGAGGGCCATAACCCAGCCTGCAAGATAGCCAATCGAATATAGAAAACCATCATATCCGGAAAACGCTATCATTCCGCAAATTCCCAGGAAGGAGGCAGCAGAGAGATAATCTCCGGCGAAAGCTATACCGTTTATCGACCATGGTATAGAACCGCCTGCAGCAAAATATGCTTTAGCAGAGCTTGTTTTTCTCGCAGAAAGAATTGAAATAATCAAAACTGAAGCGACAATGGCCAGGAAAAGAATGATGGGCATCAATGAAGCGTTATATATCATTTTACATCATCCTCTTCGTCAGCTGCGAGTTCATTTTCTTTTTTGGTACATATCGCGTTGTAAATTATTCCGGCGATAATTGCTAGAATGATGAGTCCAAAACCATAAGTTACGGCAAGATTCAGACCAAAGGCAACTGGTTTGCCCATGAGTTTAGGTGCAGCTGTATTGATTACAATAAAACTGGTATAAACAACTGCGTATGCTATAAACATGCGCACGCCGACTCTCTTTTTAAATTCGGATGCGGGCTCTTTGCCCGAGGGGGCAGCTGGTTCGTGCAGCATAAATACTCCTTTATAATTATTATTAACAATACCATATATATAGATTAAGTCAAGATTAAGACTCTTAAGTATTATTTCAAATCACTGTCATTTCACCTCTAATAACTCGAAATGAACTTATTAGAGCTGCCTTGTAGTTTGCTTATTTCCTTAACAGGCAATAGTAAACATCGAGTAAATCTATATTTGACTTCTAAAACTAAATGCAATTAAAACTATTACCGGATTCGAAGGTATCTTCTGCGGAGCTTCAGCAGTCTATGCTGCAATTGCACTCATATTGAATGAACTTTACGGAAAAAACCTTCTTCCGATGGGAATTGTTAATATTAAATCAATTGATGAGGCAGAACTGAAAAAAAGGCCAGCTGATTACAAGCCGGCTCAAATCATCAAAAACCGCAGATGCAAACAGAGCGCTGCGGTTTTTTTATGGATATTTCTTTCTGAATCCTTCGACTCTCGAACCCGCGCTTAGATCAAAGCCGGAACGGTCGCCGCGTTTAAGATAATGATAACCCAGACCTGCAACCATTGCGGCATTGTCGGTGCAAAGCTCCATTGAAGGAAAGTATACCTCAAGATTATTTTTGTTTGTGAGAAGACTGCGCAGATACGAATTTGCCGCTACACCGCCGCCGGCTACAATACGGTTTATACCGGTATCAGCCGACGCTTTAAACAATCGCTTAGTCAGCATAGTGATTGCCGCCTTCTGAAATGATGCGGCGATGTTTTCGGCTGATTTCTCATAACCTTCATTATGAAACTGATCAATCTGATTTATCACTGCTGTTTTAAGCCCGGAATATGAAACATCATAACGGTGTTCACCCTTACGCAAGGACGGATCAGGGAAGTTGAATGCATGCTCATCTCCCTTCTGAGCCATCTGATCTATAATCAAGCCGCCCGGGTAGCCGAAACCATAAAACTTCGCAACCTTGTCATAGGCCTCACCGCAGGCGTCATCTATCGTAGTTCCCATCACCTCGATATCATCGAAATCGCGAACAACTGAAATTATCGTATGACCGCCTGAGACAATGAGTCCCATAAACGGATATTCGATCTCAAACTCAAGCTGAGCGGCATAGAGATGGGCAAGGATGTGATCTATCCCTATAAACGGAATACCCGACGACATTGAGAGCCCTTTGGCGAAGGACAGCCCTACCATCAGTGATCCGATAAGGCCCGGTCTATTCGTAACAGCAATACCGTCTATTTTCTCCAGTTTAGTACCGGCTTCTATTAAAGCAGTCTCTACNNCTCTACAACACCCTTAACCCACTCAGTATGCGTTCGCGATGCGATCTCGGGGACTACCCCGTCATAAGCCTTATGAATATCTATCTGTGTTGCAATATTATTACTGAGAATCAGTCTGCCGTCTTCTACTACCGAGGCGGAACATTCATCACATGAGCTTTCAATTCCAAGAACAAGCATATTATTATTCTTCAAACCCTGCCGCATTATTCATTTCTATAAACAGCTCTGATATTTCCTTCAGAGTAAAGCCGTCTTCAATAAAATTCGGGTAAAGATCAAGCATCATGGCTGCCAGCTCACCTGTCATGACATGACCGATCATGACAGCGTGGCCATTTTTCTTCGCTGCTTTTTTTCCTTCATCTATCGCGCTCTGTATTGATTCATGATCATTTTCATTGTCTAAAAACATACTATTCCTTTTCATGTAGCGAACTTCGTGCTTTTCAGCGGCCTCTTTACCTAGACTATTTGATATTGTGAAACTGTCAAGAAAAAATAAATTATTCTCAGACAAATACTGCATTACTATACCCATTGCCCGTTCATCGGAAGTCACAGCAGACCCCATATGGTTGTTCATCCCCAAAGCAAGCGGAAGCTGTTTAAAATTGTGTTCAAGGGTTTTCCGAATCTCAGTCTCAGTCATATCGCTATATATAGCTGATTTTCCGGGATTCGCCTCGCTGACGGCTTCCATCGGCTGATGAAGAATGTAATCTTTACCGGCAGCCGTTATCATTGTAGCACATTCGCGGGTATATTTTCTATCCGGCATAACGGCAAATGTCACGGCATACGGAATTTCAAGAAAGGCTTTCAGCTGCTCGATGCTGTTTCCCACATCATCTATTACAAAAATAAGTTCCAGCTCCTCTTCTATCTCGGGGAACTCAGGAACTGCTGCCGGCGGTGCAGTTCTGTTTTCAGCTATAGTCTCAGGTTCTGCCGCAGATCGGGTTTCAGGTACTTCAATATAGGTCTCATAGGTCTCTTCGACAACCTCGGTTCTCACAGTATTTATCATCGCGAGAATAATAATGAGCAGGATAATAATTATACCTAAAATAATATAATAGGGTTTAAGTCCCTTAAAACTCAAACCCCGTTTTTGTTTATTTTTACCGTTCACTGATTAGAAGGTATTACTAATAATGTATTTCGTCAATCTGATATTAACCCGTGTAGACATACTCACGGAGTTTTTCAGATTCCTTGCTCAGTTTTTTCAACGCTCTCATCTCAATCTGACGGACTGTTTCCGGTGATATACCGAATTTATCGCCAATCTTCTTGAGAGTATACTTCTTGCCGTCATAAAACGAATAACGGTACAGCAGAACCTGTTTTTCTTTATCAGCCAGGATATCCAAAGTCTTTAGGGTATCAGCCCGCATGAATTTATTGAATACCGCGGCTGCAGGTTCAAAAGATTTGTCCTCAAACATCGTTATAAGTGTTCCTGAATCCTCATTGATCTCAGCATCTAGTGAAACAATATCTCCGCTCATCTGAATGATTGTCGTCAGTTCAACTATATCGATTTTAAGTTCTTCAGAAATTTCCTCAGTTGTAGGTTCTCTCATATAAATCTGGCTCAATGAATAATATGCCTGCTTGATCTTCCGGATAATCTCTTCTTTTCTGTGAGGAAGACGAATCGGTCTTCTTTTATTTGAGATTGCACGTACTATAGCCTGCCTGATCCACCAGGCAGCATAGGTGGAGAATCTCACGTTTTTTCTATAATCGTATTTCTCAGCAGCCTTCATAAGACCGAGATTACCTTCCTGAATTACATCAAGAAAACTCATATCTTTACTAACGTATGGTTTTGAGATTTTAACGACCAGTCGAAGATTAGACTCTACCAGTTTCTTCTGTGCTGCTTCATCACCTGACTGTATCCTTTTTGAAAGCTCAATTTCTTCCTCAAAATCAAGCAGAGGGTATTTCTGTATCTGTCTGAAATAAGATTTAATGGCACTGTCCTGAACATCAGATCTCTTTGTCATATGCATCACCTCTCTATAAGAACGCAATATGCATGCCAAAGCCAACCAATTTCATAATAATTAAGGTAAATCTATACAGGATAACAATTAATAAAAAGCAAGACTGAAAACATAATTTTTAAATTTCTTAGTTGTATACTTTTTTATACATTTGAGAATAATAAAAGAATACATTTATATAAACAAGGTATCACGATTGATATTTTTTTCAGTATAATTTTTCTATTTTTTTAACTTTTTTCAATTTTTCAGCGTATCCCGGCCATTTCTGAATACATAAGCTTTGCGATGCCGAAACTTCCTCCGTCAGCCATCGATTTTGAGTATTCATCATAGAGCATATCTTCAAAAACATCCTCAGCCATACCCCCGTCAAGCATTCCGCTCTTATTGACGGTCTTACGCATTGTATCAAGCATCTGTTTAATAAAGAGTGCCTCAAAATCTCTGCAGGCCTCTTTAAGCTTTGCCGATTCCTGCTCAGACAAATGGTTGTTTTTTATTCTGTTCACTGATGATGTCAGCATTGTATTATTATACTGCAGACTTGCTGCGTCTGTTATCGCCATTTTCTATTTACCTCTTAAGGTTATTTGCTATCTGGAGCATTGAATCGGAGGTCTGAATTGCCTTTGAGTTAAGCTCATATGCACGCTGAGCAACAATCATGTTTACCATTTCCTGTACAACAGAAACATTCGACATTTCCAGAAACTTATGCTGTACTGAGCCCATACCGTCGAATCCCGGTCTTCCGCCTATCGGGTCGCCCGAAGCATTCGTAACCTTCAGCAGGTTTTCACCTATGGCATTAAGACCAGCGGGGTTAACAAATCTGAATAGCTGCATCTGACCGACCTGGATCGGATCGTCATTTCGGTCAATCTTTACTGTAATCCGACCGTCCTGTGATATTGTAAGTGATTCGCGGACAAAGCCCTCGGGCAAAACGACATCCGGCATCAGTCTGTATCCTTGAGAGGTAACAAGTTGGCCGTTTGAGTCAATCTTAAGCGAACCGTCACGAGTGTATCCGTATGTACCGTCAATAAGCATCACCCTCATAAAACCCTCGCCTTCAATAGCGAGGTCAGAGATATTTCCGGTATTCTGCAGAGCACCCTGGGTATACATCTTCTGGGTTGCAGCAACCTTAACTCCGTGTCCGACCTGGACCCCTACCGGGGTCACAGTAAGCTCGGTAGCAGGAGTTCCCGCAGTACGGGTTGTCTGGTAAAGAAGGTCTTCAAAATCCACGCGGTTCTGTTTGAATCCTGTAGTGTTTACATTCGAAAGGTTATTCGAAATTGTATCTATATTGTACTGCTGCCCGGTCATTCCGGATGCTGCTGTATATAATGATCTCATCATAGCTTTTTACCCCTATATAATATTCCTGCCACAGATGGCAGGTAAGTGAGGTGAAGTTTGATCAATCAAACTTCAAAATGATAAAACATACGGAGATGTTTTATCATTCCCCCTATACCCTAACGGCCTGGTTTATTAGTTTATCGGTCATCTGATCATGTGTTGAGATAACCTTCTGATTTGCTTCATATGCCCGGTTTATTTCAATCATTTTAACCATTTCGGTTACAGGGTTAACATTACTTCCTTCTAAAAAACCCTGTATTACTTTTGTATCAGCACCAAGTTGTGTCTGAACAGCTTCNNACCATCTCGGTTACCGGATTAACGTTCGCTTTTTCAAGAAAGCCCTGGATGGTTTTGGTTGTAGAACCGAGTGCCACCTCTTTTGGGGAACCTGATTCATCGGTTTCCTTCCACATAGAACTGCCCTGCTTTTTTAGATACCTGTCTCTGGTAAAATCCACAATCTTGAGAGTGTCGACAAGCTCCATATTGGCCCAGTCGTTCTCTTTCATCGTGACAAGACGCTCAGGGTTGTCGGCAAAATCAGCATTCTGATACACCCTGCCCTGTTTATCAATTACAAAGTTATTGAGTTTAAGATAGATATTTCCATTCTCGCCCTGAACCGGAAGCCCTTCTTTTGTTACCAGAAGACCGTTGTTATCTATCAAAAAGGTGCCGTTTCTACTGTAACGCTCACCTGTCGGTGTATCAACTGTAAAGAAGCCCTTACCGTCGAGGGCTATATCGAAGGGATTGCCGGTTTCTTTCAGCGAGCCCTGGCCG
>DMKD01000437.1:0-3747 GCA_003454605.1 Spirochaeta sp.
CGGACCAATGACCATTACCATGCTGATGAAGAATACTATGAAATCTTTCAAGTACAGTCTCGGGCTGTTATAGAAGGGAAAGATTGATTTAAATGGAATACAGAATATTAGAGTCGGCTGATGAAATAAATGAATATACCGAAGGTTTGAAAAAAAACAAGCAAACCACTATAGCAGTAGATTTCGAGGGCGAGTTCAACCTCCATGCATACGGCGAAAGGCTTTGTCTTGTTCAGATATATGACGGGAATGATGCCTGGATTATTGATCCTTTGAAGGCTGATATGCAGGCTGTTAAAAAACTGTTTGAAGATGAGAGAATCTTGAAGATAATGTGGGACGCCCAGAGTGATATTTCACTCATTGTAAACGGTTATTCCATGACAATGAAATCAGTTCTTGATCTAAGGCCGGCAGCTGATCTTCTTGAACTCCCTAAAAAAGATTACGCTAGTGTTACCTCCGAACTGTTGGGGATAGAGAAGAAGGCCGGTAAGTCGATGTTTCAGAAGTATAACTGGATGAGGCGGCCCATAGATAAAGCTGCAGTTGAATACGCCTTGAATGATGTACTGCATCTTCACTCTTTGCGGGATGAGGTTTTTACGAAACTTCACGCGCAGAATCTGATGAATGAATTTTTCAGGCTGAATATGATTGTTCAAAATAGAAACTATGTCCGGATCCCCGGGCAGAGACATAAGAAGATGAAGGGGTACCGATATCTGAGCAGCAGCGAGAAAAAAAAGTTAAAAATCATGTTTGAGATTAGAGATGGATTTGCACAGCGGCTTAACTGGCCCCCCCACCGTGTGATTGCGAATCCGGATTTAATTGAACTTTCAAAAGGGTTTGCAAATCCTGATTATATCAGATTCGATAGAAAATTAAAGCCTGCAATTCGTGAAGAGATTATACTTGAGCTCAGAAGTTCATCATGATACAGGTATTGAAGAGAACTGATACCTCATTCTCCTCACATAGCTCGATTGCTCTTTGTGATTCTGCACCGGGCTGAAGCCATATTTGTTTAATACCCTTATCTACAGCTTCTTTAACAAGCTTCTCGGTAATTGAAGGAGGAGTAACACAGACAAGTAATTCTACATCTTCCGGTAAATCCTTAATATTGGCGAAACATTTTTGTCCTTCGAATATTTCAATTTTAGGGTTTACAGGATAAACATTGTATCCGCGTTTTTTAAGATTTTTGAAAACTTTGCCTCCGAATTTTGCCAAATCTTTTGAGACGCCGGCCACAGCAATATTTTTTGAGGAAAGATGACTGTCCGCAGTACTTATGAATTTCATGATCATTTAAATTATCTGTATCCTTCCAGAATTAGCTTAATTTTATCTAAATTAGCCATAAATGCTTTGATGACAGAAGGATCAAACCGTATTCCACTGTCTGCTTGTATGATGTCGACAGAATCTTCGAATGAAATAGCATTTTTATATGGTCTTTCGGAAGTTAGAGCATCGAAGACATCAACAACACTCACAATTCTTCCGAAAATCGGAATATTTTCCTGCTTTAATCCCCTGGGGTAACCCTTGCCGTCCCATCTTTCATGATGTGAATATGCAATTATAGCACCGGCTTTGAGATACTGGCTTGAAGAATCATTTAGAAATTCATAACCAATTGATGCATGTTCTTTAATTTTTTCGAACTCAGCCGAAGTCAGTCTACCGGGTTTAAGAAGGATGCTGTCAGGGATTGCCAGTTTCCCGATATCGTGAAGAGGAGAAGATTGAAAGAGAAGCTCCTGGAAGGCATCATTCATTTTCAGGCCTTCTGCGATGACTACTGAATACTGACTTACACGTTTAATGTGTTCTCCCGTCTCAGAGTCACGATAGTCTGATGCCCGTCCAAGCATAGAGAGGGTTTCAAACTCCCGAATACTCGCTTCCTTTTTTGCAGTAGCTTCAAGAATGGCTGATTTCCGTAGTTTTTTATATGCGAGGTCAAGGTTAACCGTGAGCTCATTGAAATCAAGAGCAAGCAGGCCTAATTCGTCAGGATGTTCTATCTTTACAGTATTGGAAAAATCTCTGTTTTCAATGATATTTTCAATAGAAGTTCTTATTCNNTTATTCGATCAATCGGGTCTATGAACATCCTGACTGCAAAAAGAAGACAGATAATAATCAGAGTAAGAGCAATGATATAGGTTATGATTTGCAATAATGCAGGTCTTCTAAATAGATTAATAAAATCCTTTTTGATCTCCAAAGATAAAATATACCAGTTTAGTCCTTCAATATTTTTTGCCAGACCAATAAATTCCATATTGTTTATTTTGTAGTTGTATAAATTACTGCGATAAAAAGTATCAGGAACGGAGTTTGAGCCTCGATCATATACAGGCGGATTAACTGTTGAATCTGTCGAGAAAATCAGTTTATCTTCAGAGTCAAATACAATAATGAGTTCAGAATGGCTGGTAATCATATCGTTAGCATATTCAGAAATATTATTTATCACAATCTCTCTGTATTCATCTTCCTGAAAAAACCCGCTGCTAAGAAGATTGCTCCACTGCCCTGAAGAATATTTTGCTACTTGATCAAGTTTAAACTTCATAATCTGATATGATAATGACGCGAAATTCAGGTAGGTAGTGTTAAAGGCTACAATACTGCTGAAGGTGAAGCTGCATAGTACCACTGGCACAATGAGAAGAAGAATTTTGAACCTCAAACCAATATTCCGTGATAATTTCATAATATAACCTGTAATACAGAATGATATCTCTATCGAAAAATTGCAAGTAAATTATACAAAATAAAACTTTTTATTATAGAGTAGAAATGGTATATTATGCTTTGTGAAAGAAAATGAGGATCAATCATATCTACTGTTAGTTGAGAATGTTATTACGCCTGAAGAGAAAGCTGAGATTGTAGCTGAAATTGAAAGGGGTTTTTTAAGCAGTTTTGATTCAAAACATGGGCAAATCGATGTTTCTGCAGCATCAAGCGGTCTTCGTTTTCCGATGATTGTCGCATTCACGGCAGCTATCCTTACAGCAGTATTAATATTCTTATTCCTCAACTATTTCTCTATTCAGAATGATAACGCTGGCAGCAGTAATTCAGGCCTTGTTTCAGAATCTGAATGGGAGATTTTAAAAAAGTATAAGGATGAAACAGAACTTGAGATAAAAACGAAAGAGATTGAGATTAACACCTATCAGGCAAGAATTGAAGACTATGACAGAAGACTAAGCTCTATAAAAGAGATAATTTCCTTTAAGCGTGAGATTGAGGTAGTGCTTTCTGATGAGCGGGAGAAACTGCTTGTTGAAGGATACAGTGCGGAGGAGATTACAGATAGAATAGCAGAGGTCGAGAAATCAAGAATAGCAGGATTTGGTTCTGACTTTATAGAAGATTACGGTTTGAGCATAAATCAACTGAACGACCGTATCGACAGTATCCTCGATGAAAAAACAGAGAGCGAAAAAAAGCTCAATGCGGTAACTGAAGAGCGGGAGCAGATGCTTAAGATAAATGAGATGCTGACCGAGGAAATAGGGGATGATGCAATACTCGAAGAGAACCTTACAGAAATAGAGGCTATGAATATAAAGCAGGAAGCATTTGAAGGATGGGTTCAGCAGATGTTCGTCAACATCTTTGAGAGTATTGAGGCTGGCGACAATGATCGTTCAGAAGAGTTAATCGAATCACTGCTTGGAATTCTGACGGACGAGTTTAACCCCACTCATTTATTTC
>DMKD01000437.1:3763-4831 GCA_003454605.1 Spirochaeta sp.
TACTCGGATAACATTGCAATAGAGGTTAGCCAACCTGTTGATGACAAATATATCAACCTTGCTGAAGGATTGAAGAAAAACCTGGAAGGATTATCCTCAAGTGTTTCTGACGGTGAGCGGGGAGAATATGAGAGAAAACTGAGAGATATAGTTTTCTCAATACCGGAACTGGCAGATTCATTCAACATTTTCCTCACTATTGAACAGGGGAAATGGACTGAAGAAAATAAAAAATTGTATAGCAAAGAAGAACCCATTCAACCTGCTGAACCGGATGATACAACTGACAAAAGTCAAAATATAAGCACTTCTGCTGAGAGAATCCTTCTCGGCCGGATTACAGATACGCAGTTTAATACAATATTTATTACGTCCGAAAGCGGAAGAGAAGTAGAAAACAATGCGAAGTTCGGAGTTTATAAATCAGAATCATCTGATATGGAGATTGCTAGTGGAGTTATTTCCAATTCGGATATGGAAACTCTTACAGGAAGAATAGTCTCCATTAAGGATACAAGCCAAAAACCTGATTCGGGTGATTATGTGTATATGAAATAATAGTTTCTGATTTTGATCCTAATGCGGTAGTCTGCCGATAATAAATATGTGGCTTATGAAAAATGATCTTCTAAAAAAGATTATTCTTATATCTCTGATGATTTTCGCAGCTTTTACTGTCTGGGCTGAGAGCGGTTCAAAGGAGCCTAATGTTCTTGTACAAGCTCATTATGCACATTCAGCAGGCGACAGAATTAAACCCGAAATATACAATGAGGTAACTGCAGAATATCTTAATCTCCACGGATTGAACGCTGTCATCATAGATAATGACTCTGAAATCAATGAACTGCTGTCCACCGCCACCTGGTTCGGAGCCTTTTTTCTTGTTGAGATAATAATTATTGAGGATGCAGAAGAAGATACTCTCCTTTTTAAAGCATACAGCACATGGGACAGTCAAACCATAAAAGAGACAGAAGCCAGTATCCCAATTACAGCTTCAGGTATTGTCGAACCTGTTGAAGCCATGGAAGAGCTTGTGGAAGTTATCAGGCAATATCTTCAGAA
>DMKD01000062.1 GCA_003454605.1 Spirochaeta sp.
TGCCTTCTCCGAAATAAACTCCAGCAGCCTTGAAATGTCTGCCGGAAGCGATCAGGTTCTCAACGCTATGTTTTCGTTATCTGAGCTTTCCATTAAACTCTCTTCTGCCGCTGAAAAAATGAAAGAAGGCACTCATAAAGTTTCAACAAATATAGCTAGTGTTCTCGAATTGTCTCAGACCGCAAATGCTGCTATCGAAGAAATATCTTTTGGTAGTAACGAAATACTTTCAGCAATGATCAATATGCAGGATAACGTACAGAATCTTGGAGATAGTACGGGAAGCCTTTCCGAAGAGGTCGACAGTTTTAAAACTGATTAAAGTGAAGGTTGTTGCCGCAGCAATAATAATCCGAAATGGCAGAGTCCTTATCTGCCGACGCGCTCCGGGTGAAAAGCTTGCCGGATTCTGGGAGTTTCCCGGTGGAAAGGTGGAGCCGGGCGAGAGCCTGCAGGAATGTCTCGAGCGTGAGCTGCGCGAAGAACTTGATGTCGAGGTCCGTGCCGGTGAAATCATCAGGCTGACTGTCCACGATGATTATGCCTGGGTTGCCTCCGACGTTCTGCCGGACCTCAGACTGGCTCCGGCAGATGTACTGTTGTATGAACACATTTGAGATGCTGTTTTTGTAATTGGTAATTCTATGAGCGTTATGCTTACTTCTATTAGGATTGAACCGGCTTTTAATCTTATTTCTCTTCAATTTTCTATAAATTGTCATAAAAAAATCCCCCTTTTGGGGGATTTTCAAATATAGACTCCCGCCTTAAGATGATTCCAGTTAAAAGAAATTAAAAAGAATTTCATAAGTTTAAAAATGTAGATGTAAAAAAGTGGGCCTTCTTTTTTAATTTTTTTCCTTCATCTAACAGATCGATAAGCATGAAAGGTGATTTTATTGCCTTTCATATTTATCGATCTTATTATTAAGTATGACCATTTCGCCAAAAGAAATACAAAAAACTATTACTATAGAGGCCGGTCGGTCGTGGCTGAATGATCTGCTGAAGGATATAGAAGAGGAGTGAAGCTATGAAGAAGATTTTTGGATTGATTTACGATGATATGGCTGAATTTGAAGTTATACTGGCGCTGGATGTACTCGGTTATCATCCGTCACTTGAGGTTTCACTCATCGCGCAGACTAAGGAAGTGGTGAAGAGCAAGGCTGGTTTGAACTTTCTGCCGGATTATACAATTGATGAGGCCTTGAAGCTGAGTCATGTTGAAGGCTTGATAATACCGGGGGGCTGGAGTGATGAGCAGAGTCCTGAGCTTTCCTCACTCATCCGGAAGCTTGATGAAGAAGAAGCTATGCTTGCAGCGATATGTCGGGGACCCTCCTTCCTCGCCCGTGCCGGAGTTCTTGACGATGTAAAATATACCACTACTTATTCGGAACAGCTTGTTGAAGAGCTCAAAGTAAGAGACCCCTTCGACCGGTCAAATTTTGTTGATCAGAAGGTTGTTGTTGACGGCAGGTTCATAACTGCGATCGGCTCGGCCTTCATCGATTTTTCAGTAGAGGTGCTGGATTATTTCATGATGTTCGATGATGAGAATGATAAAGAGAATTTTAGGAATGTCCATAAGGGACTTTAATTCTGTTCTCCGGCAAGAACGACAGCAGGCAGGGCAGAAGAATCAGGGATGCGAGTGAGGTCGTCAGCATTGTAAGAGCGATTATCCAGCCCATATCATTGATTATACGGTAGGCGGACAGCAGCAGGATAAGAAAACCTACTCCAACTGATACGGCATTTGACAGAATGCCTCGGGCCGATTCAGTAACAGAATTAACAAGGCAGCTGCGGCAGCTGTCTCCCCTTGCTCTAAGCAGCATCAGACGTGAATATATATGAATCGAATAATCTATTCCCACCCCCAGGCCGACCGCGGCAATGATTGCCGTAGCCGGATTTAACGAAACCTTTAATGCCCACATAACCGCGAAATTGAACAGTACTGCAATGACAACCGGCATAGAAACAAACAGGCCGTGAAGAAATGAACGGTATATGATGGAAAGTACGATGAGGATAATTCCCAGCGTTATTGCAAGACTCATCACTTGGCTTTCTACGATGATTCTGCCGTTTGATACTCTCAGATAATCGCCTGCGAAATCAACAGATAATCCCCTGTCACGAAAAACATCAAGATCATCATCTATATCGGCAAGCAGAGCTTCAAGCACCCGCGTGTTTGAATCCGTTATCCTGATCAATATCCGGGCCCTGCTGTAATCTTCATTCACATATGAGGAGAACAGAGACGATCGGCTGTCCTTATCTGATTCCGCCATTATCAGCATCCGATTAATAAAAAGCTGGTTATCCGGTATCGTAAAATACTCATCCCTTCTGCCGCGCATTCCATAGAACATATAGCTGACGGAGTCACTCATCGACAAGGTGGAACTGACTTCAGGCCGCTCTTCAATTACGTCCTGCAGCCGGGCTATATCCTGCAGCAGGCTCAGTTCGCGGAAGCTGTCCTCTTCACCTTCCAGGACTATCTGCAGAATACTTAATCCGCCCATTTCTTTTTCAATCAGCTCGGCGGTCTGCCTTACCGGATTATCGTTCTTGAAATAGCGTATCTCATCGGTGTCGGTGTTAATATTGAGCATGCCCCATGCAGATAAGGCAAGGAAAATTACCGCGAAAATCACGACGGCGATTCTCCACTTCAGAAAAAACTCAGTAAGATGTTCAATTCGCTTAAGCAGTTTGAACTGCCGCTTGTAATGGCTGCGGTATTTATGAGGTTTAGCCGGTTTATACCATGAAAATAGAACCGGAATGAAGAAGAGAGAGAAGAACATCGCCGTCATCACTCCGAAGGCGAGAAAGAGTCCCATGTTTCGCAGAGAGCGTCCGCTTGAAAAAGCGAATGAGGCAAACCCCAGGGCCGTTGTAAGGCTCGTCAGCGTTACCGGCTTCCATAGATCCTTGATGGTTTTTATGATTGCCTTTTCCGAGTCCATACCGCGGTGCATGAAATGAAAGGCTTCACTGACTATATGGATACCGTCGGCACAGGATATTGAAATCAGGATTACCGGAATCACTGTCTCCGTAATTGTCAATGGAGAATGGAGTAGGCCTTTTAGTCCGAATGTCCAGACAACCGACATCAAGGTAATCACAAGCGGTATGAGCATTCCCCGAAGACTTCTGAGAATAAGCAGCAGCATTAATGCTGTTGCGGCTACAGCTATCGGGAAAAGCAGATAGAGATCGTTTGCCATTTTTTTCATTATTTCGGCATTTACAATCGGGTGTCCTGATAAGAGGATTTCAAGATTCGGATGTTCATCGCCGGCTGATTGAATCAGGGTATCAAGCTCGTCAACGAGAAGTTTGAGATTCTCGTCCTCAAGTGAAAGTTCACCCGAAACAGGGGCCATAATCATTGTTGATTTCCCGTTTGTGCCGGTGACTGTGCCTGCCGCAAGCGGATCGGTGACCATGAACTCTTTAAGGTCGCCCAGTGCCTTCTCCCAGCCGTCATTCTCAGGCTGGCTGAAATTTGATACCTTCAGCATGTTTATTATTTTATCGCCGTCAATCTCATCATACCCGGCTAACTTATTAGAAAGTA
>DMKD01000174.1 GCA_003454605.1 Spirochaeta sp.
TCGTTGATTTCCTTCCTCTTTTCTGGTAATCTGTGCGCATGATAGAGAAACTTGACGAAATAGAAGCACGATATAAAGAACTCGAAACACAGATTGCAGATCCTGACATTATGAAGGACATGAAAAGATATAAGAAAATTGCGCAGGAGCATTCACATCTCATAGAGATTGTAGAGGAAATCGTTAACTACAGACGTATATCGACGGAGATCGAAGACGCCAGGATGCTGATCGATAGTGAAACCGATGCTGAAATGAAAGAAATGGCTCAGGAAGAGCTTAAAGGTCTCGAAAACAGCTTTGAAGAATGTGAAGCAAATCTAAAGACCCTTCTTATTCCCAAAGATCCTATGGACAGCAAGAATATCATTATGGAAATTCGCGCCGGTACCGGTGGAGATGAGGCAGCTCTCTTTGCAGCAGATCTTTTCAGAATGTATTCGAGACTTGCCGAGCACCGCAAGTGGAAAATAGAAATATTGTCGAGCAACGAGATCAATCTCGGAGGCTTCAAGGAAATTGTCTTCTCTATGAGCGGTAAAAGTGTTTACGGCGATTTAAAATACGAAAGCGGAGTGCACCGTGTTCAACGTGTCCCCTCAACAGAATCCGGAGGGCGTGTTCATACATCGGCTGTAACTGTAGCGGTACTTCCTGAAGCTGAAGAAACTGATATAGATATTAAAACAGAAGATCTTAAAATTGATGTGTTTCGTTCATCAGGTCCCGGAGGCCAGAGTGTTAACACTACAGACTCTGCTGTAAGAATAACCCATCTCCCCACCGGAGTAGTAGTAACCTGTCAGGATGAGAAGTCACAGATTAAAAACAAGGCTAAAGCATTAAGGGTTCTACGATCCAGACTATATGAAGCGGAAGCGGCAAGAATAGCAAAGGAACGATCAGATGCAAGAAAGAGTCAGGTTGGCTCTGGCGACCGTTCAGAGCGGATCAGAACATATAACTTCCCGCAGAACAGACTCACTGATCATCGTATCAACCTAACCCTCTACAAACTCGATTCAATCATCGAGGGTGCTATGGATGAGACAATCGAAGCTCTAAAGCTCAGCGATCGTGAAGCGGCGCTTAAGGCAAACCAATAGCCGGAATGACTTTCAGAGAAGCACTGTCCGGAGCCGCTGAGAAGCTTCGGAAGGCTGAGATCCTTTTCTGCGATACACCCATGCTTGATGCCTCTGTTCTTTTAGCGGAGGCGGCTGATATGAGCCGTGAGAAGCTTTTTGCCTCCTACCCCGACACTGTTTCACCAGAAGTTTTAGCAGAATATGAAAAACTCCTTGAAAAAAGGCTCTCGGGGCTGCCTGTCTCCTACATAAGAAACAGAAAAGAGTTCTTCGGCCGCGAGTTCTACGTAGACAGTTCAGTTCTCGTTCCGAGACCCGATACCGAGGTTATCATAGAAAAAGCACTGCAGCTGCTGGAAAGGTCTTCAGCCGTACTTGATCTATGTACCGGCAGCGGATGTATTGCTGCTACCCTCAAACTTGAACAGCCTGATTTATCACTGACGGCTTCAGATATTTCAAAACCGGCACTAACGGTAGCCTCACGTAATGCAGATGCTCTCGATGCAAAGATATCCTTCGCTGAAAGTAACCTGTTCGAAAATATCAGCGGCCGTTTCGACATGATTGTCACAAACCCACCCTACCTTAAGACCGGGGAAACCGACGGAATGACTACGTCAGGCTGGCCGGAGCCGATGCTCGCTCTCGACGGAGGGGGTGACGGCCTCGATCTTATTCGAATTATTATCATAACTTCACTGGATTATCTGAATGATAATGGCTATCTTTTAATAGAGGCAGGGCCGCAGCAGGCTGAAGTAATTTCAGCTCTACTGCAGGATGCGGGGTTTTCGGATATAGAAATCACCCACGACATGGCCGGCCGAAACAGAGTAACAAGCGGCAGGGTATGTGGAACACACAATAACGAAATTTGAGAACAAGGTTTCCAAATTCAGACCAACAGAAAAAGCAAAGATACTCAAGGCGGTTGAATGGGCCGAAATGAAGCATGGCGATCAGAAACGTGCCAGCGGTGAGCCTTTTTTTATTCATCCGCTCAAAGTAGCTGAATTTCTCATCGACTTTGGCATGGATCATGAGACCGTTATTGCCGCCATACTGCATGATGTTCTTGAAGACACCGGCACATCCGAAAGCGAGATGAAAAAAGAGTTCGGACGTAATATAGTCGCTCTCGTAGACGGTGTTACGAAGATATCGATAGTCAAGGCCAAGAGCAAGAGCATCCAGGAAACTGAAACAATGCGTAAGATGCTTATAGCTATGACGAAGGATATCAGAGTCATAATCATAAAGCTTGCTGATAAGCTTCACAATATGCAGACGCTGAAGTATCTCCCGGAGCAGAAACGCAAAAGGATCGCCAAAGAATGTCTTGAGATCTATGCCCCCCTCGCCGGCCGACTCGGTATATCGGGACTCAAGACTGATCTGGAGGATCTTGCACTCAAGCATCTGAAACCAGAAGTATACAAGCAGCTCAGCGGAACAATACATCTGGTCCAGCATGAAAATATGAATTACCTTAAAAAGGTCGAACGGACGATCCTGCGCTCTTCACGGGAAGAGAACATCGATATCGAGGTAAGCACGAGGGCCAAACATATCTACTCGGTTTACCGTAAGATGAAAAAGCGCAAGAAGGCGGTAGACGAGATCAACGACCTGCTTGGAATACGCATTCTCTGCAACACTCCGAATGAATGCTACACTATTTTGGGGATTGTACACAGGCTATGGCCTCCGATTGAGAACCGTTTTAAAGACTATATTGCTATGCCGAAATCCAATCAGTATCAGAGTCTGCACACAACTGTCATGTGTTTTGAAGGCCGAAGACTTGAGGTCCAGATTCGGACATACGCTATGCACTACACGGCTGAATACGGTGTTGCAGCCCACTGGATCTACAAAGACAACCATCGCAATGAGAAACTGAAGCAGGAAGATCTTGCCATAATAAATAAGCTTAAACGCTGGAACGAACAGCATGTTCCTCAGGTTGAGTTCTGGGAGGAAATCAAGGGCGAGCTGCTCCGGGATTCCATATATGTTTTCACACCTAAGGGGCATATCGTTGAACTTGCAAAGGATTCTACAGCAATCGACTTTGCCTACCATATTCACACTGAGGTAGGAAACCGCTGCATTGGTGCAAAGGCCGACGGTTCGATCGTCACCCTGAATACTCCGTTGCGTAACACTCAGGTAATCGAAGTGATGACCTCAAATCGGGGCAAACCAAACATCAACTGGCTGCGTTTCGCAAAAACATCCAAAGCAAAAAGCAAAATACGGCAATGGCTGAATAAACATAATGAAGATCTCATCATTGAAAAGAATATAATCGCTAAGAACAAGCCTATTCAACCACCGCCTGGAGCTCCGCCGAAGGATAAGGTTCAAACAGATAAATCTGGAAGCGATGCCGGAGAAATAATCAAGCGTGTACTGGACTCTGCAAGGGTGCAATTTCGTATTGGCGATGAAAACAACATGATGATAAGCCTTGCGAACTGCTGCAAACCTCAAACCGGCGATAATATCATCGGCTACGTTTCCCGGGGACGGGGAATTATAGTTCACAAGCGCAACTGTCCCAATCTCAAAAATATTAATGAATTTGAAGAACGGAGCGTTGAGGTTGAATGGGAGGCCGTATCTCCAACTTCAACCCGCAGATTCGAGGTTACGTCCAAAATAACCAATGACCTGTTCTCCGAGATAGAGGGCTCTATTCGAAAATACGGCGGACATCTTATTGAGGGTAAGCTTGAAGAAAATGACAAGGGGAATCTCAAGGGCGCATTCACCATGGAGATGAACCGAAATGTTGATTACAAGCAGATTCTAAAAAGCATCAGAACCATTCCTTCGGTACTGAATATAAGACCTCTTTCTTAAACGGTCCCCCCCCCTCGATAGGAGAAAAGATGATAGATTTTTCAAATATACGGATAGTTCTTGAGAATCCGAAATCAAGCAAGAATGTAGGCTCTGTCTGCCGCGCCATGAAGAATATGGGATTCAAGCGACTTTATGTAGCAGGTTCAACTGAGGTCGATATGCAGATGGCCGGGGTCACAGCCATCCACGCATCAGATCTCCTCGACTCAGCTGTCTTCTGCGCCTCGGTGGAAGAGGCTCTTGAAGGTACAGCTGTTTCCGCCGCAATATCGAGGCGCCGGGGTAAAAAGCGCAAATACTTCAGTCTGCTTCCTGAAGAATTCGCTGATTTAGTAGTAAAAAGATCTGCAACAGATGGTGAAGCTGATGAACAAGCCGGCGGCGACATCGCAATCGTATTCGGAAATGAAGTTTCAGGTCTCAATGATCATGACCTCGCCCTCTGTAATACTGCAGTCAGAATTCCGTCATCTGATGAGTTCCCATCGCTGAACCTTTCACATGCCGTACAGGTAATTACCTATGAGATCTTCCGCCGGGCGCAGAAGGATGAAAAACGTCGTGGATACAGACCGATAAACCGTGAGGAGATAGACTCCCTCACAGCAGGAATAGCAGCTAACCTGAGAGATATAGGCTTTTTCAAACAGGTTGACGACAGCGACATGCGAACCTTCTTCCGCGACATCTTCGCGCGCGCGGCGCTATCAGCCGGAGAAGCAAATAGGCTGGCAAAGATATTCACCAAGATTCGCGGGCTTGCCTCACGCCGGGAAACCAAGCTGCGCTAAAGTCATTTTTCTATTTATTAGGGTTTACTGCTTATCAGCAATAATTATATTTCTTTGTCCATCAAATTGTTGTATTATTAAAAGGTATAGGTATGGAAATACAGGCATTACATCCCAAATATGTTACTAATGCAAAGGGCGAAAAAACAGAAGTAATTTTGCCTATAGATGAATTCTATGAACTTGTTGAAGACCTTGAAGATCTTGCTGTTGTAGCACAGCGTAAAGATGAAAAAATCATCCCACTTATACAAGTAGAAAAAGAATTGGGTCTTTAATATAGTGTATGAGATTTATTTTAAAAAGTCTGCGGTAAAAGCACTTGCTTCAAATCCTCACCCTAAGGATCATAAATAACTCATAGGTGAAAATATAGCCTACCGCATACGAGTTGGAAATTACCGAATTATTTACAATCTTTACGAAAGTGAACTCTTTATCGAAATTATAAGAGTTAGACACCGTAAAGATGTTTACAGATAATCCTCATAGAAAGTGCTCTCAGCGGAGTTAATAATAAAATCCTTCAGAGGTATTAAATCCCTTTTCTTCATATCTTCCTCGTAAATATTCAGGCTGCCTGCGTCATCTGTTTTTCTGCTGATGTATTTACCGGTGAGAAAATTGTAGTACTCCTCATCGGCATTATCGAATGTAGTTGTGGGGGTAAAGTAGTAGCCGAGCCGCAGTTCTGAAAGCCGCCATAGATTGTCCCGGTAAGTAAAATTATATTTATTGTACCATCTCCAATTGCTTCCGCCGTAGAATTCTACTACTATATCGCTGCCACTCACGGTAAGGCTCTCAAAGGGATCTCCCCAGATACCGCCTTCGTTAGCGCGCATCACAGCCGTATCAGTTGCTGCAGATAATGTGTAAGAATTCATACTATTCTGAAACAGAATAATCAGGGTGCGGGGATAAAGAGAATCTTCATCCTCTGATTTCTCGAGAATTGCTGCAATATCAATCAATGCATCATTGTTGAAATCAGCTTCTACTGAACTCAAGACTGACCACCCGTCCGGAATATAAGATTCAAAAACAGCACCTTCAGCTTGTTCATCTTCCTCTTCGGAAGAGCCCTCTGTATAAGCAGCAGTCGTACAGCTGGATAAAATAACCAGCAGTATCGCTGACTGAAGTAATCTAAGAATGATTTCCCTCATAACTGATTGTACCATGAAGATCAATATGATTGACAGGGATGATAACTTCTCCTATCATTTTAT
>DMKD01000287.1 GCA_003454605.1 Spirochaeta sp.
CCTCAGGATGCCGGCCCGGGCCGCGTTTCACATAATCAAGCCGAACCCAGTCGTTTTCCCATCCTTCAACCTCAATAGAGCCGGAAATGTTGCCGATTTCAACCATGCTTACGGGATTTTCAGTTCTGTAAGTACCTGAGGATTCCCCTTCGTTGAGGATCTCCCCTTCGGATTCGTTATCAAAATATGATGCAGCTTTAAAAAATGGTTTGTCGATAAACAAGCTGTAAAAAGCAAATGCCGCTACTGCCAGAACCACAATAAATCCCAGAATATTAAAGACATCTATAAATGACCTCTTCATTTTATTTCCGGTAATCCTTTTCGTTTCCGTCCATCATTTCAAGTTCCCGCTCAATCATCTTATCTTCAAAGAGACTGCCCTTGAAGGCGTAAACCTGAAAGAAATGTGAAACGATTCCTATACCCCATCCGAGCGCGGCCCACAGCCACCATTGATAACCGCCCCAGGTCATGTTGTTTACGACGGCGAGAAATGCAATAACTATGATGTAGGTGACCAGGTGACGCAGGAAAGCAATCTTGTCTTTTGCTCTTTTTCTTGCAATTTTATACTTTTCTTCTCTTTCGTCCATTTCAGTTCCTCCATTCTGTATTCAATATAACACATCAGTATTCTCAAAGTGTTACTTTTCAGATAGAATTCCGGAATGACGAATAACGAACGAACTTTTCAATATCTGCGTAGTTTTATCAATTCGGGTTCCAGGATTATTGACGGGATTGAGCAATCGAACGCGGCACGTAATGACGTTCAGCCGTCAGTAGAACCGGAGACAGGCCGTTTTCTTGAGCTTATGATTAGGATTACAAACGCAAAGCGTGTTCTTGAACTCGGCACAAGCAACGGATACTCTGCTCTCTGGATGCTGAAGGCATTATCTGAGAACGGCGGCAGTCTTGTGACTATTGATTCCAAGGAGCGGCTGCATCTTGAAGCCGTGGAAAATTTCCGTGAAGCCGGTTTTGAGAATGTTAAAGCAGTAATGGGTGATGCTGCTGATGAGCTTGAAAAGCTTGAACCCGGCTTTGATATTATTTTTCAGGACTGCGGGAAATATCTTTATCCTCAACTGTTTAAAAAAACTATTTCTCTACTGAGGTCCGGCGGTCTGCTGATAGCCGATGATACCCTGTTCTCTGTGAATGAAGGGATAAGATCGAATCTGGGGAGGTTTACTGACGAATATAACAATATGGTTTTTAACACTGAAGAGCTTCTAACATCTATTATTCCTATCGGTCATGGAATAACGATGAGTTTTAAATTATAATACAGCTATGAAAGATCTTAGAGGAAAAAAAGCGTTTATATGCGATATGGATGGGGTAATTTACCATGGAAATAAGCTGCTTCCGGGCGTAAAGGAATTCGTCAATTGGCTTAGAGAAGAAGAAAAGAAATTTCTGTTCCTGACAAACGGCAGCCAGCGCTCTCCGCTAGAGCTTCAGCAGAAGCTTGCTAGACTCGGTGTTGAGGTCGGAAAAGATCATTATTATACCAGTGCACTTGCAACGGCCGGATTTCTGGCCCAGCAGCAGCCGGGTTGTTCTGTATTTGTGATAGGGGATGCCGGACTTATAAACGCTCTCTATGATGGGGGGATGACAATGAATGATGTTAACCCCGACTATGTAGTAGTGGGAGAATCGAAAACCTATAATATGGACATGCTTGAGCATGCAGTCAATCTTGTTATCGGCGGAGCTAAGCTTATCGGGACAAATCCAGATCTTACCGGGCCTACCGAGAACGGGATATCACCTGCAACGGGGGCTCTAATGGCTCCGATAGAGCTTGCAACCGGAAATAAGGCCTACTATGTCGGTAAGCCCAATCCCCTGATGATGCGGCAGGCGTTAAAACGGCTTGAATCAAGGCGTGAAGATACTGTAATCGTAGGCGACAGGATGGATACAGATATAATTTCAGGTATTGAGTCGGAGATTTCAACCGTGCTTGTTCTAAGCGGCGTCACCGATGAAAAAGAGATGAAGCGATTTGCCTACCGCCCGGGTTATGTTCTAGAGGGAGTCGGAGATATACCGGGACTTGCTGAAAAATGATTCTGAATTATAAAGAATATGGTTCAGACCGCCTATCGGCAGTCGGACCTTTTCTGGCGGTCGAACCGTCTTCAACGGTTTTCTTTCTGCATGGACTGCTTGGCAGCGCTGATAACTGGGGCTCTACTTCGAGGGAGCTGGCTGAGGCCGGGTTACGGTGCATTGCAGTCGACCAGCGAAATCACGGCAGCTCTCCACATAGTCCCCGGATGAATTACCCTCTTATGGCCGAAGATTTAATCAGGCTTGCTGATTCTTTGGGAATAGAACAGTTCAGTATTGTCGGTCATTCCATGGGGGGGAAGACTGCAATGGAGACGGCTCTGAGTTTTCCTGATCGGGTTATATCTCTTGTTGTGGCGGATATTGCCCCCGTCCGGTACAATCCGGCATATTCCGAATATATCAATTCACTAAAACTAATAGATCTATCCGGTGTGACAAAGCGTTCAGAGGCCGGGGCTAAGCTTGAGCAATATATTCCCGATCGAAACCTCCGTATGTTTTTTCTGACGAACCTAAGAAAGGGAGATGATGGAATATTACGCTGGCGGATCAATATCGACGGCATCACGGACAACTACGAAAATATCTGGCGGGCTATTGAAGGCGGCAGGAGTTATCCAGGACCGGTATTGTTTTTGAAAGGTTCCGATTCGGATTTTATTCAGGAAAAATACTATGGTCTGATGAAGGAACTGTTCCCGACCTACAGCCTTTCGACTATTGAAGGTTCCGGCCACTGGGTTCATACCGAGCAGCCTGCAGCTTTCAGGCAGATGCTGAAAGAATTCCTAAGCTCAAAATCCTCTTAAATCTGTACTGCTGCGTGCCGGCAGGCCCTCTTTGGGAGTCCGTTTGAGTATAAGGTACTGAAGACCGTGTTTCTCACAAAACTCACGCTTCTCGGGTTTATCACCGTCCTCATTCACGGCATAAATATCCGGTTTGAGAACTCCTATTTCCGGTTCGGCATCCATCCATCCGCTGCCGGTTGAAACGTACGCACCTTTAACATATTTGATGGACTGAACTATTGATAATCGTTCATCTTCATTATAATGCGGGTGTCCTTCGCCCTTGAGCAGGGCCACGTTTTTATCGCTGCCTATAACGACATAAAGATCACCGTGTTCAGACACTTCTTCGAAAAATCGTATATGACCTGTATGGAAATAGTCGTAGCAGCCGGTAACGATAATCTTTTTCCGTTCTCCAACGGCTGCGGTCCCGGCGTATTTAATCAGCTCAGCTGTTTTTGACGGTACTGCTTCATATGCAATGCCTTTATTTTTACAGTAGGCTGATTTTTCTGCATTATCATCCGCTGCTTTTACCAGCCAGAGATCAGCTTCAGTTGCAGCGCTTGGTAGTGAATCAGCGTCGAAAACACCTTCAGCGGTGATTACATTATCAATGTATGTTACAGCTTCAATGAAATACAATCTCTCTTTGAGGCTGAACTTAGGTGCTGAACCATAGGCCTGTTGATGCATATCATCAGACCATAATACAAGGGTTACCGATCCTCGTTCAGATGCTGTTTTGAAAAATGAGATGTCATCTGAGCGGATATCATCGAAGCTGCCTGAAATAATTATGTTTTTCATAACCTTACCTTTACTCTGAATCCGCCCGGTACATCTTTTTCTGATACAACATAGAGGTAGCCTCCGCCGCAGCCGGAATACATCGCACCATCGTAGCGTTCCTGATAATGTCTCATGACCTCTTTCAGATCCACTGTCAGAGTGTGATGAATAACCGTGCCAGGTAGAATCTTTTCCCAGCTGTCCATGCAGCTGTTCATGGATGCCCCGAGCGCCTTTGAATCCATTTTGACGATGGCGTCAAAACAGTCGCGTCCGCTCTGTCCCAGACTGCGGACGAGTTCCGGATCAAGATTTTTAATCTCAAGCGGATTGTATCCGGCCGGACGCTGGGCAACAGGTACCATGCTGATATTTCGTTCTATCCAGGCAGCAACCTCAGGATCAGTATTCGACTCTACATGTACCGGAAAGTAACCGCTTTCATGATCTATAGAAAAGTCAAGCCTGCTTACACCGGGGTAAATAAGGCCTACCATATCCTGCGAGCCCGAAGGTTCAGGAAGATTTTTATTCTCTTCATTGTAGAGTTCCCGTACAAGTTCGCCGTAATCTCCCTCCGGAATTGTTCCGTTCCAGATATTTGCGGCTACCTTGCGGGAGCTTGTGGCCATTCCGCAGCGATCCATGAATCTACATTCGGGTATAAGGCTGACAACAACCATTGACCCGCTTGGCTCAGGATTG
The DNA here is from genome assembly GCA_003454605.1 of Spirochaeta sp. Classification (GTDB taxonomy): domain Bacteria; phylum Spirochaetota; class Spirochaetia; order UBA9216; family UBA9216; genus Thalassospirochaeta. Next base: position 4,386 of record DMKD01000287.1, read on the forward strand.
ACAGCCGACACAAACGGCTGGTCTATCCAGCCGCCTGCGAAGGCCATTCTGTAGGGAATCTTGCCGACTGCATCAGTCATTACTAACTAACAGTCCTTTTTCCGGCTTTACGGTCGGAATACTGCTGGCTTATCCATTTGTATGTTTTTGCAATTCCTTCAGCCAACGGAGTAGAGGGTTCCCAGTTGAGCATTTTCTTAATAAATGTATTATCACTGTTTCGGCCTGCTACACCCTTGGGGGCGTCGAGGTCATAGCTTCTTTCAACTTTGTAGTCCGCTACCTTTTCAACATTATCAACAAGTTCGTTTACCGAAACAAGTTCTGAAGAACCGAGATTGATCGGAGTAGCAATCAGCTCATCGCAGTGCATGATCATATCGATACCCTTAGTACAATCGTCGATGTACATGTATGATCGGGTCTGTGAACCGTCGCCCCAGATTTCCATAGCGGGATTACCTGAATCCTGTGCTGAAATTACTTTACGGCACATTGCAGCAGGGGCTTTTTCCCGGCCGCCGTCCCATGTTCCGAAGGGGCCGTAAACGTTGTGGAATCTGGCGATAAATGTTTTCATCCCGCGCTCGGCTGCGTATTCTTCACAGAACATTTCTGAGACGAGTTTTTCCCAGCCGTAGCCTCTTTCAGCCATTGCAGGATAAGCATCTGCTTCCTTGAGAGCTATTACATCCGGAGTCTTCTGAAGGTCGGTATTATAGGCGCATGCGCTTGAAGAAAAGAAATATCTGTCTACACCTGCATTGTAAGCGGCTTCAATCATGTTCGTGTTAATAAGGATTGAACGGAGGCATTCCACCCGGTTTTTTTCAATAAATCCCATTCCGCCCATATCAGCTGCAAGGTTGTATACCTCTTTGGCATTTTCTACAGCTCGAACGCAGTTCTGGTATTCACTGACATCAAGACAGAGGCTCTCGGCACCTTCAACTACCTGGTACCATTCGTACAGCGGTTTTTTGTCTACTGCTCTGAGGTTTGTGAAACCCTTTTCCTTAAAGTACCTGATAAGCGAACCGCCTATAAATCCGCCGGCTCCGGTTACAACAATTACTTCATCTTTGTTCATATTTTACTCCCTTTGAGTTTATTTTTCCTGATTATGTAAGCATCATAGACCCGCCCGTGCTTGAAAACAATGCTCAAAATGCGTAGTCTTTATAACGTATTGCGCAGGAGTAGTATGGATATTGCATTATGCATGGGAATAAATGATTATTATGAACACGGAATTGCCCGCGGTGTGGTTCGCTTCGCCAAGGAGCATGAGTGGAATCTGTCGGGTTACGGCTGGATGTTCGGCCGTCTTAACGATATCAGAGGGTGGGATGGAGATGGAATAATCACCCGAATAGAATCGGAAGCTGATGCCGATATCTTCGCATCGCTTGATAAGCCGGTAGTTGATGTCGCAGGAGCCTACATTCGGGGTGCCTTCCATCAGGTAAATAATGATGATTTTCTCACTGGTAAAAAAGCCGGTGCACATCTGGCTGAGCGCGGTTTTTCAAATTTCGCCTACTGCGGTGTCGAAAATGTCGGATGGTCCGGGAAGCGCTTTGACGGATTTCGCGAGGGGACAGGCGCTGCTCAGATCCCTGTATTTGAACGCAGCCTTGAATGGTGGGAGCAGCTCGACCGCTCCGATTCGCTCAATGACTGGCTTACCTCGCTTCCATTGCCGGGGGCCGTCTTTGCATGCAATGATACTGCCGGGGTCAAGATTACCTCAGTATGCCGCAGTCTCGGTATCAATGTGCCTGAGGAGCTGGCCATTCTTGGGGTGGATAATGAAGATATTCTCTGTGAGCTTGCAGATCCTTCCTTGTCGAGTGTACAGCTCGACTGCGAAGAAATTGGTTACCGGGCGGCTGAGCTGCTTGAGGGGCTGCTTCATCGAAATCGTGCGGTCGCAGCATACACATCCGAGATCCTTGTCCTGCCCAAGGGTATTCTGGAGCGTGATTCTACAAGGATATTTGTCAGCTCTGATGATCTGATACAGGACGCGGTCAATTTTATACGGACTCATGCTCATAGGGGTTTGGATGTTTCCGGGCTCGCAGAGCATCTCAATGTATCGCGCAGGACTCTTGAAACGCGTTTTCGAAGGGTTCTTGATACAAGCGTCCATGACGAGATAGCGGCAGCCAAGATCTCCTTAGCGGAGAAGTTGCTTATCAGTACAGATAACACAGTTGAATCGATTGCCCTTGATGCCGGATTCAATTCGCTTCAGCGTTTTCATGCTAGCTTTAAAGCCAGAAATGAGGTTCCCCCAGGTGAATACCGCAAGAGGTATAAGCGGGGGTGAAACACAAAGCTTTCAACACCCGCCTTATTTATGATAATATTCGGATATGAGCAAGTTCAAATATCAGAATATTTTTGAGCAGGGCAGCGACAGCTGCGAATACAGATTACTGACGAAAGATTTTATCAGTTCAGCCGATTATGACGGCAGAAATATTCTGAAGGTGGCCCCGGAAGGACTGTCGCTTCTTGCGCGTGAAGCTGTAGTTGATGTATCGCATCTGCTGCGGGCATCGCATCTTGAGTCGCTGCAGAAAATAACTCAGGATCCTGAATCCTCTGAAAATGATGTCTATGTCGCCGAGACCCTGCTCGAAAATGCTGTGATTTCTGCCGGGGGGATATTCCCCGGCTGCCAGGATACCGGCACAGCTATTGTCATGGCAAAGAAGGGCGAGGCTGTGATGACTGGCTCTGATGATGCGGAAGCATTAAGCCGCGGGATATTCGACGCCTATAAGCAGGCGAACCTGCGCTACTCCCAGACGGCACCCCTTTCAATGTATGATGAAGTGAATACCGGCACTAATCTGCCGGCTCAGATTGATATTGCTGCCGTTCAGGGCAGCAGTTATGAGTTTCTGTTTATGACCAAGGGCGGCGGCTCGGCGAATAAGACCTTCCTGTTTCAGGAAACCAAGGCTTTGCTTAATCCGGACAAGCTCCATGCTTTTTTAAAGGATAAAATTTCGACCCTTGGAACTTCGGCCTGTCCTCCCTATCATCTGGCTATAGTCATAGGCGGGACCTCGCCCGAGATGAATCTCAAAACCGTTAAACTTGCCTCAGCCAAGTATTATGACGGCCTTCCTTTGACGGGGAATAAGCATGGCCGGGCATTTCGTGATCATCAGCTTGAGGATGAGGTGCTTAAAATGACGCAGAAGCTGGGCATAGGCGCGCAGTTCGGCGGTAAATACTTCTGCCATGATGTAAGGGTTATCCGTTTGCCGAGACACGGTGCGTCATGCCCCGTAGGTATAGGCGTCAGCTGCAGTGCAGACAGAAATATCAAGGCAAAGATCACTTTAGACGGTATATTCCTTGAAAAGCTTGAGCGCAATCCTTCCCGTTTCCTAACCACCGGCAATGGAAAAGGTAAGGCGGCAAAAGAAGAAACTGCTGTCGTTTCGATAGATCTGTCAATGGGCATGGAAAAGCTCAGAAAGACTCTGAGCAGATATCCTGTAAAAACAAGGATAATGCTTAACGGAAAGATAATAGTGGCACGAGACATCGCACATGCAAAACTTGAGCAGCGGCTGCAAAGCGGCGAGGGCCTGCCGGATTATATGAAGGACCACATCATTTTTTATGCGGGTCCGGCTAAAACACCAGCTGGAGAGACTTCAGGTTCGCTCGGCCCTACAACTGCAGGGCGAATGGATCCATATGTTCCTGTTTTTCAAAAAGAGGGTGCCTCTCTAGTGATGCTTGCCAAGGGGAACCGCTCACAGGCCGTAGTTGATTCGTGTAAAGAGTACGGCGGCTTTTACCTGGGCACTATAGGGGGTGCGGCGGCATTATTAGGGCGAGACTGCATCACTGATGTTGAACTTCTCGAGTATCCGGAGCTTGGCATGGAAGCAATTTACATGATTACCGTGGAAGATTTTCCTGCATTTATAGTTGTTGATGATAAAGGAAATGACTTTTTTCAATCTCTTTAAACGGCATTGTTTTAATATCCGCCGGCTGTCATCAACCTGGATTTGGTATACGTCAAGCGATTGATAACTTTATCTAAGAGGGATCGGTCACAAACCAAAGAAAAACAATCAAAAACATTCATAATAGCTTTACAAACAATCATATTATGGCTAATATCGATCACATAGGAGCAATAATGTCAGGATCCCTTATACCCGCCGGACGTCGGTCCGGTATGCTGTCTCAAATTAAGGAAAAAGGTTTTGCTGCGGTAGAAGATCTTGCCGAAAAATTCGATGTTTCGGTTATTACTATAAGGCGGGATCTCGATCAACTTGAGTCAGACGGATTGATAGAGCGCACCCACGGCGGAGCAATATATACACGTCACATAGCCTCCGAATCACCATATAAAGTAAAAAATATCCGCAACCATAAATTAAAAACTGCAATCGGAAGACGAGCAGCAAAGATCGCCGATGCAGGCGATACGGTCTTTGTTAACAGCGGATCGACTACTTTTCAGATCATTATGGCGCTTCTGAATCTACCTGATATCAGAATAATTACAAATAATATAACTGCGGTTCTGGAAGCTGATCCCGGGCCGGACAATCAACTGCTTCTTATCGGGGGGCAGTATCGTTTCAACTCGGGCTGTACTATTGGGAGCTTTGCCGCCGAGATGATTCGAGGACTCAATGTATCTAAAACATTTATCGGCGCCGACGGTATCAGTCTTAAAAGCGGAATTACCTCTCCGATTGCTGAAGAAGCAGCTGTGACAAGGATGATGATTGAACGAACAGCCGGTGCTGTAATAGTCGCCGCCGACAGCAGTAAGGTGGGCAGCGTTTCAACATTTTCAACAGCATCGCTTGAGCAGGCTGACTATCTTGTAACAGATAATAATTTTGATGAAAGTTTCAGACCCGACTTCGAAGAAGCGGGAATAAAAATAATTAAAGCAGGAGGGATGTGAAAATTACGTCCTTGTAATTTTCACATCCTGAAGAGTATAAAGCGTTGCTTAACACTCTTCAATTCCGTAACTTGCCTTCTATGGCAAGGCTATTTTAAGGAGAGAAAATATGGCATACCAGGATCAGTATAAGGAATGTGAATGGATAGATTTTGAAGTTCTAGAAAGCTTCATGAAGGACTGTCTCGTAAAAAGTGGAGTTCCCGAAGATGATGCAAAAATAGTATCCGATGTTCTTATCGAATCTGATAAGCGGGGTATCGACTCTCATGGTATCGGGCGGCTGAAGCCGATCTATATCGACAGGATTGACTGGGGAATCCTTAATCCGGAAACAAAGGTGGATATAGTAAAAGAGACTGCGACAACGGCTGTTCTTGACGGTAATAACGGAATGGGGCATGTTGTCTCTAAACAGGCAATGCAGACGGCTATCGATAAGGCTAAGGAAAACGGTATGGGTATGGTTGCCGTACGCAATTCAACCCATTACGGTATTGCCGGATACTATTCTCTGATGGCTTGCGATAACGGAATGATAGGAATTACCGGTACAAATGCCCGGCCTTCTATTGCTCCGACCTTCGGAGTGGAAAATATGCTCGGTACCAACCCTCTGACAATAGGCTTTCCAACCGATGAGGAATTTCCCTTTGTCCTCGACTGTGCCACTTCAGTGACTCAGCGCGGCAAAATTGAAATGTACAGCCGTATGGGTAAGGAGCTGACACCGGGCTGGGTTATCGGACGGAATGGGAAAACTAGAACCGATACTGATCAGGTGCTTGTCGACCTCACAAAAGGGCAGGCTGCATTAGCACCTCTGGGAGGCCTTGGTGAAGACACCGCAGGATTCAAGGGCTTCGGTTACTCCACTGTGGTTGAGGTTCTCTCAGCGGCGCTTCAGGGTGGATCATTTCTGAAAGATTTAAATGGATTTGATGAAGATGGTAAAAGAATCCCCTATCCGCTTGGACACTTCTTCATTGCTATAAATATAGATGCCTTTCTCGGCATCGACCTTTTCAGGAAGATAGCAGGCTCAATCATGCGTGATCTGCGAAATTCAGAGAAGGCACCGGGTGCTGAACGAATCTACACCGCCGGTGAAAAAGAACATATTGCATGGGAGTACCGTAAAGAACATGGCTGTCCTGTTCCCAAAGTTCTCAGGAATCAGATGGTTGAAATGAGAGATCGGTGGGGGCTTGATTACTCTTTCCCCTGGGAGGATTAAAAAAGTACATTCATGTACTTTTTTAATTAAGAAGTTTATAAGGCGTTGCCTCATAAACTTCATCTATAAATACCGCTTTCCATGGCGACGAGGAATAATATTATGGATGAATTAAAAGAAAAAGCATTAAGATATCACAGCGCAGATGGGAAACCGGGCAAGATAGAGGTCGTTGCAACTAAACCCTGTGTTACTGCCGATGATCTCTCTCTGGCCTATACACCGGGTGTTGCAAAGCCTGTTCTTGAGATTGCGGACAATCCCGGGGATGCATATAAATATACGAGTAGAGGCAACCTTGTTGCTGTCGTTTCAAACGGGACGGCAATTCTGGGGCTTGGAAATCGCGGTGCACTCGCATCAAAACCAGTTATGGAAGGCAAGGGGGTGCTGTTCAAGCGCTTTGCCGATATCGACGTTTTTGATATTGAGCTTGATACCGAAGATCCTGCAAAGATAATTGATATTGTAAAAACCATGGAGCCGACTTTCGGCGGAGTGAACCTTGAGGACATCAAGGCCCCTGAGTGTTTTGAGATAGAGCAGAAGCTGATTGAGTTGTGTGATATTCCGATTTTTCATGATGATCAGCATGGTACTGCCATTATCTGTACTGCCGGGCTCATGAATGCATGTGAAGTGACCGGAAAAAAACTTGATGAAATAATGGTCGTTGTTAATGGGGCAGGGGCTGCCGGCATAAGCTGTGCAAGAATGTTTATCTCCGCCGGTGTGAAAATAGAAAATCTCCTCATGTGCGACAGCAGGGGTGTTATCTATAATGGGCGAGATAAGAATATGAATGCTCAGAAGGCCGAGTTTGCAGCAGATACAGAAGCACGGACACTTGCAGATGCAATGAAGGGCGCGGATGTTTTTGCCGGACTTTCAGCAGCCGATGTTGTATCTCCGGAAATGCTCTTGAGCATGGCTGCAGATCCGGTTGTATTTGCCATGGCGAACCCTAATCCTGAAATTGAATATGATCTGGCTGTTAAAACCCGTTCTGATTTAATAATGGCAACGGGGCGCAGTGATTATCCGAATCAGGTAAATAATGTTCTCGGATTTCCATTTATTTTCCGGGGAGCACTTGACGTGAAAGCGAATAAAATCTCCGAAGGCATGAAAATGGCTGCGGCCAAAGCGCTTGCTGAGTTAGCCAAACAGCCTGTACCCGACGAGGTTCGTGCGGCCTACGGTCGGGATTTCACCTTCGGGAGAGAATACATCGTTCCAAAACCATTTGACCCCCGGGTAATCGAATGGGAAGCTGTCGCGGTTGCAAAGGCCGCCTGTGATGAAGGTCTTGCTGCAGAACCTGTTTCTGACTGGGGCGCCTACAGGGCTGAGCTTAGAGTGCGCATGGAAAGATACTGGAACTGATTTTTTGTAACTTAATGATTTTTATTATTTCAGGTCCAGTATCTGATCAATTTGTCTGTTCAGCAGCTGCATCAGCTTGCTGTAGTCTGCAGGGTTCTTTCTGTTTGAATAATACAGCATTAATCCAGTGATTTGAAATCTTAAAGTATTCAACTTACCTACAGCCTGCTCTTCAGACAACCGGCCTTCCGAAACCCATTGTTCGAGTCCGTCGCTGCATGCCGGAACAATTGAGTTGTAAATTAAATCAGCAATATCGCTCCGGTTTCCGACTTCTCCTATTCTTTCCAGAAAGAAGAGTTCGAAAATTCCAGGATATTGAACAAAATAATTTACCCATGCAGTTATCCCGCCGCGAATTTTATCCTTGGCGGTATTGGAAGAATCAATCGCGGGAACTATTGACTCTTCGAGTTCAGTCTGAAAATCTCTGACGCATTCAAAAATCAGAGTACTGAGGTCTTCAAAATAATTATAAAGCGTGGCATATGAATAACCGGCCTTATCTGCAATATTCCTGGCACTCGCGACCTTCAGGCCTTCTCCGCGCAGGATTTCTTTGGCGGCCTCTATGAAGTACGACGTCATTCTCTGTTTCTGCAGCTCTGTTGCGCTCATGATTTACTTCCTTCTGTTGTTTTGTTAATAAAATTAACAATGTTAACATAATTAACTATGTTAACATTGTCAAGAGACTATCTAAAAATATTTCTATTTCTGTTCTCATTGACTATAGTTTCATAGTCCTTTATTTACCTTGACTATAGCCGCTTAAAAATGTTATTTTTGTCCAAATCTATTAATAAGAAGGATGGTTTATTGATGAACGTTTTTACGGGAAATTTACCCATAATGCAGTTATTCGGCGGCGGCAGCGGCGGCGGATCGATGACGACAACTTTTATCACATTTGGTCTTGTTATTGCGATCTTTTATTTTCTGATAATCAGACCGCAGAATAAGAAACAGAAGAAAACTAAGCAGATGCTTTCAGCTTTGAAGAAAGGCGACAGAGTTCAGTCTATCGGAGGAATCCGTGGCGTTGTACAGAAAGTAAACGATGACACTGTGGTTGTTAAAGTAGACGATAACACAAAGTTAGAGTTTGCTAAGAGCGCTGTAGGTGAAGTTATTGAAGTAAGTGCAGAACCTAAGAAGGTTGAAAAAGAATCTTCTAGTGAAAGTGAAGAAAGCAAAACAGAATAACTTGTCGATTTTAATTCGATACACAAAATAATCCATATTCGGAGATATCCAATGAGCAAACGTGGCAGATTGTTAATCGTTCTCATTGTTGTGATTGTCTGCGGAGTTTTTCTATGGCCTACCTATAACTGGTATTTTAATGTACCCCAGGATATGAAAGACCTCTCAGCCGCATCAAGAGAACAAATTAGAGAGTATTCGGTAACTATGGCAGAGAATGATCTGGAAGAACTTCAGACCCTCGCTGTAAGTAAACCTGAATCAATTATTTCTGCAAAATATGATTTTTTAGTCGACTACGCTGAAGATCAGTACAAAATTGAGGACAAGGACGCGCCCCCGCAGTGGAGTGTTAAAGATATCCTTGCTACCTTCAATAACAGGGATAGAGCCCTGAAAACTATTGAAGAGTATTATGCAAACCTCCTTCTCGGTTATAAAGATGACCGTGAAAATGTACTTCAGCTTGGTCTTGACCTGTCAGGCGGTATGAGTATTCTGCTTGAAGCAGATATGGAAAGTCTTGAAGAAAGGCTTCAGCATCCCCCGACATCTGATGAGCAGGCAGCAGCTGTCAGTCAGGCAATCGAGATTCTAAATAACCGAATAGATAAATTCGGTGTTACCGAACCGCAGATTAGAAAGCAGGGTGACACAGAAATTGCAATTGAAATTCCAGGTGCAGCAGATCCGGACAGAGTTAATTCATTTCTGAATGGTAAGGGCAGTTTGAATTTTCATATTGTAAATGATGAAGGCACCTCAGCCTGGAACGCCTATAAGTCTTCCAACGGCGGCAAGCTCCTTGATGACGACGGACACCCGCTTGACGGAGATGTTCTTGAAGCCGGTCTTGTCGTACGGGGATTTTATACAAAAGACTCATACGGTGTAGATCAGTATCAGCGTGACCTTGTTGTCTATGAAGAACCCGGCCTCGACGGTGTTCATATAGTGAACGCACAGGTTGGTTCAGACCCTGTGACAGGTCGTCCGGTAATCAACTTTACCCTCGATAAAGAAGGCGGAGAGATTTTCTTTCAGCTGACTTCGTCAAACGTAGGAAACACTCTCGCAATTGTTCTTGATGACAAGGCCAAAGCAGGTGCAAGAATTTCTGAAGCGATTCGGGAATCTGTACGGATGTCAGGGTTCGAGCGAAGTGAAGCAAACGACCTTGCACTTGTTCTTAGAACAGCTGCAATGCCGGTAGACCTCAATGTTGTCAATCAGCAGTCAGTAGGTGCATCACTCGGTGAAGACTCGATTCAGGAGGGTCTCCGGGCCATTACAATCGGTTTTCTCCTTGTTATTGTCTTTATGCTTATCTATTACAAGGGTTCCGGCTTTGTTGCCGACATAGCACTCGCTCTTAATGTTTTCTTCATTATCGCGATTCTTTCGGTATTCAACCTTACCCTGACTCTCACTAGTATTGCAGGTCTCATCCTTACGGTGGGTATGGCAGTGGATGCTAATGTAATTATCTTTGAGAGGATCAAAGAAGAATACAGATTAGGCAAGTCGGTTGAAGCATCGGTTAAAGCCGGGTTCAGCAAGGCATTCTGGACTGTTGTGGACGCTAACCTTACAACACTTATTGCAGCGCTCTTCCTTTCACAGATTGGAACCGGGCCAGTGCAGGGTTTTGCCTATACACTTGCCGTCGGTATTGTTTCATCAATGTTTACTGCTCTTTTCGTTTCAAGACTGTTGTTCGACTTCGGTATTCAGCAGCTTCATGTTAAGAAGCTGAGTATCGGCTGGAGGATTAAATAATGAAGAGAGTTATTAATTTTACCAAAATCAGATTTATTATGTTCGCTGTTTCTGCAGTTCTTATTATTGCAGCTATCGGCGGAACTTTCGGTATGGGCGGACTTAACCTTGGAATTGATTTCCAGTCAGGGCTCAGTCAGAGAGTCCAGATAGCTCCGGTTGCAATGGAAGTTTCTTATGTCGGTGATGAAGAAGTAAGATTCAACATCCTCAACGAAGAGGTAAGCATTGATATTTTCACCAATGACGGGAAAACAGAATCTTATAACTACCTTCTTGCTGATTATGTTAGTGCAGCTGAGCTGTCACAGGCTATGATGGAGATTCCTTCACTTACTGTTAATCTCGTTGCAGCTGACTCACCTGCATCAGCACTACTGTCGCTAGCCTTCCTTGTAGATCTTAGTGAAGATACAGCGATAGTTAACTATTCAGGTTCAGGAAGCGGTATTGCAATAGAAGAGATTCGAAACGTTCTTGCGGGAATCGGCGAGCCTCAAATTCAGATAGTCGGAAATGATGATGCTCAGGAATTCCTGATCAGACTCGAAGACGACGGCAGCAGCAACTTCAGTGAAACAGCATCTGCAAAGATGTTCAGCCTCCTCGAAGGTGAATACGGAACAGGTACTGTAATTGTTAAGCAGTCTGATTATGTCGGACCCCGTTTCTCATCAGACCTCGGTAAGTCAGTTATTTTTCTTGTAGGTCTTGCTCTTGCACTTATTCTGGTTTACATCTGGATTAGATTCGAACTTGCATACGCTGTATCAGCAATTATTGCGCTGACGCACGATGTTATTCTTCTTATCGGATTCATTGGCCTTACGCAGATGGATGTTGTTACAGCAACCGTAGCGGCAGTGCTTACAATTGTCGGTTACTCTCTCAATGATACAATCGTTGTGTTTGACCGAATTAGAGAAAACCGACAGCTGATGCGTGATGCTGATCTCAAGACTATTGTTAATACAAGTATTACTCAGTCTCTGAGCAGAACGCTCATTACATCAGTTACCACCCTGCTTGCTGTTACAGCAATCTATGTTTTTGCAACGGGTCAGATTAGAGACTTCGCACTTGCCATGATGGTCGGTGTTGTAATAGGTACCTATTCTTCAATCTTCATTGCTTCTCCTGTCCTTCTAGGCTGGATCAACTCAAGAAGAAAGAGAAAGCTTGCCAAAGATAATCTAAAGTATGGAAGTACAACCGCTCCTAAAAAAGTTGAAGATGATTCAGAAGCTTCAGATGAGGGAACATCAGCAAAAATTGTTGAGATACCTTCAGCTGAACGGAAGATGAAAGGCAAAAGAAAGAGAAAGTAATTTTAAATCTCCGATTTAAAATTATTTTAAGGAGTATTTCTGGAGACAGAAATACTCCACGAAAAACAATCCGTAATAGATTGAAATTATCAGCCCGTCGGGAATTAATTCTGACGGGCTTTTTTTATCTGCTCTTTATTGCAGCGCCTTAACCAATAGTTCGAGACCTTCAAGACTGCTTCCATGGAGAAATTAATCTCTGAGAGCAGTCTTCTGCCATGCCTACAGTGAGTGAATTCTCCGGCAGTCTACCTGTTGTGAGGTATTCCTTACATATAAGATACAGGCCGTTCCCCCATTTTTTCTGGGTTGAAGTGAGTATATGTTTATGCGGATCTCCGCGTAAAGCTGCTTCAAGCCCTTGATCAAGATCAACACCAATGACCCATCGACTATTATCGCGGGCAGCATCCATAATGCCGTTGCCAGCTGTTCCTGCGGCTTGGTAGATACATGTTACATTTTGATTATACAGATCTTCTGCAAGTCGGTATCCGCCGTCATAATCACCGAAACTGCCTACGTAGTCGACAATCACCTCGGTGTTGGTCCCCATTTTCAAATCCATGTATTCCACACCGGCCACAGCTCCGGCAATAAAGGCTGCTTCATTTACCTGAAAAAGTACTCCAAGAATATTTGTACCGTTAAAATCTCCTATTACCGCATCGAGAGCTATAAATTGCTGATCTGGATAATCATCATTGATTTCAAGAAATGGTAGACTGTAATGAAAACCGGCACCTATTACCAACTCGAAAGTATCAAGATTGAGGCTTCTCAAAGACTCAGTTATTTTGCTGACAGCTTTGTTATCATTGCCCCCTGTAGTAGTGAAAATCCGGAATTCAACTTCTGAGCCGAATTCCACCATTTCCTGAATGCCGTGAATTGTTCCGTTAAACTCACGAGCCAGCTTGTTCACTCCAATCATTACATCTTCTGCTAAGGGGTCATCTGGATAGTTCTTGATGGGAAGAATCACTGCTATACGACGAATGCTGTTTTGAAGGGACTTGGCTTCGGGGCTGGGTTCTTCAACCATATTAGACTAATTACTCTCGCTGGTAGTTGAACACGCCATAAAACACGGCTGTTTCTGCTCTCATGTTACCGTAACATCTGATCTGTAACTCACCATTTAATGATATTCAGGGATATTATTGTGAGGTATTTCACAATAATTTGGAGGAGAATTGAATGAGTGAATCAACAAAGGAGCAAGTCGGTATGAGCACCGCTAAGCGGGTCTTAATCGGTCTGGGACTGATTGTCGTTATTGCACTTGCATTGGTGTTTTTGGCACCTGAGGCACAGGAGGGAGATTTCGGAATAATCTCGGTTATTCCTGCAGTTTTTCTTTTAGTCTACATATTCTGGACGAAGAGAATTCTTGAATCCCTGATTTTTGCCACCCTTTTGGGGCTTATAATTGTGCATCAGGGCGGATTTTTCAGTGCCTTCATGGACAGCCTTTTGGGTGTAGGAATGGAAGAAGATACAGTATGGCTGTTTGTTGTATGTGGACTTATGGGAAGTATCATAGCCTTGATTGAAGTGTCCGGCGGAGCGCATGCTTTTGGTGACTGGGTTTCAAAAAGAGCTAAGACCCGAAAGAGTACTTTGATGTGGACCTGGGTTCTGGGTGTGGCGATTTTTATTGATGATTATCTTAACTCACTTACGGTCGGCTCATGCATGGCGCCCGTAACCGATAAGCATAAAGTTTCACGTGAGTTTCTTTCATACATCGTAGACAGCACAGCTGCCCCGGCCTGCGTAATTGTTCCGATAACAACCTGGGCCGTTTTTGCCGGCGGACTGCTTGAGATTAATGGCTGGGCACCGGACGGGCAGGGCCTTGCCTATTTCATTAAAACAATCCCGTTTAATTTCTATGGATGGATTGCTCTGATTATTGTTCCCCTAGTAATTCTGGGCGTAATTCCAATTTTTGGCCCCATGAAAAAAGCTGAAAAAAGAGCACAGGAAACCGGAGTACTTGCTCCTGAAGGGTCTGAGAAAATCGACATATCTTCAGGAATAGAAAATGTCAAGATTCCGGGAAATGCAAGAATCCTCAACTTCTTTCTACCGATTATTGTCCTTCTGGTCGCCACGATTGCTACCGGAACAGACATGATGATGGGTGTTGTTATTACTCTTGCTTTCATGGCAATTCTGTATATTCCGCAGAAGCTCCTCAGCGCCGAAGACTTTGCCAGTGAATCGGTCAGGGGTTTCAAGAATATGCTATATCCGCTTTTTCTGATGTATCTTGCCTTCATGTTTGCCGACATGAATATGCAGATTGGTTTCACAAAATTTGTGATTGAAACGGGAACACCTCTTATGTCGCCTGCGACTCTGCCGCTTGTCCTGTTTGTTCTGCTCTCAGTTCAGCAGTTTATAACAGGAACAAACTGGGGAATGTATATAATCGCATTGCCGATAGTAATTCCTCTGGCAATGAATGTTGGTGCTAATATGCCTCTTTCCATCGGTGCTGTTCTTTCTGCCGGTGTATTCGGTTCACATATTTGTTTTTACTCAGATGCCACGGTTCTTACATCCGCTGCCTGTGGTTGTGACAACTTCAAACATGCACTGTCACAGATGCCCTTCGGTCTTCTTGCCGCCGGTATTTCCGCGGTCTGTTTTGCTATTGCAGGCTTAGTCGTCTGATGTAATAGATTGTTATTTAATACCGTCTCCTGTTCTCAGGAGGCGGTTTTTTTAGCCTACTGTTTCCAAGCCGGATATGATTAGATCCGCTAGTTCTGTTTCTTTCACATAATTACTCAGGAAGTTGCGCAGGCCGTATTTGATTGCGGGACACTGCCGCAAAAGCTCTTCATAATATACCCGGCCTTCGGGGATATTCCCAAGCAGGCCTAAAGCTGCTGCTGTGTATATGTAATACCAGAGCACATCGCCCTGATTGAATCGTTCAGCCTTATCAATAACAATCTCGTAATCCATCTGTCTGAGGTGATACTGGCAGGTTACGTGATGAAACCATCCCGGATATGACGGCATGAGGGACAGGGTGTTTTCCAGTATCGGTTTGCCGGAGTCCCAGCCGCCTGCCAGCGAATATAGCACTGCTCCCGTAGCCATTGAAAGGGCTGAGACCTCACTGGAGCGAAAAAGTCTTTCAGTAAGTGAGCCCAGCGCATCGGCGTCATCTTCATGAAAGGCAGATCTAATCCCGCAGACAAGGGTATCTTCTCCCTCAGGGTCAAGTTCTAAAGCTGTTTTCGCCAGCTTAAGGGCTTTCTCTCGGTAGAATATGAAGGAGTCGTCATGATTCAACATCGCATTCCAGTCTAGATCCATGCAGAAATCCCAATAGGTTTGTGAAAGAAATGCTCTCAGATCTCCGCGGTTTTCGTTCTGGTTAATCATTCTCTCCAATGCCGTTCTCAACCGCCCTGCAATTCCAGGCTCCATCAGCTTTTTATGCAGAGCGAAGAGGATACGGATTCCTAAAATATCATCCGGTATCTCCTCGGAGTTTTGCATTTCTTCACCGAGCAGGTCGTAAAGAACGCCGCCTCGTCCTGTTATAATTGTGGATATCTCTCCAGCAACCGCTTCAGCCATGCGAATCGGAAATCTTCCGGGGCTTTTGAGTGAGAAGCTCTCGGTCCAGACTATTGCGCCGGTATCATAGCGTATTAGATCACAGTAGAGGATAAAACTGCCTCTGCGCTTGTAAATTTTACCCGTAAGTTGAAAGTCCGGCTTGGTTTCAGTATTTCCTAACAGGGAAAAATCATCCGAACTGCCGATCGCCTTTTTTAATTCCTGAAATATCAGTTCTGTTATCAGGCTTGGTTCTTTGGATGTAAGTGATTCAAACGGCTTAACTGAGATTGCGGGTTGCCGGCTGATTATGTCATTACCCGGCAGGCGGGATGCCTTGAACCTGAACAGCGGGATGTATCCCCCTTTCGGGATTGAGATCTCTACACCCTCATCTTTTTTTGCCAGATAGTATTGCTCAAGTTTCTTCCGTAACCGTCCAGCTTCGATTCGTACCGTTGGATCAGCCTGAGGGAGAAAATCCTTTCCCTTCTGGAAGACTTCAATACCAATTGTATACTCTTTAAGCTGGTTATCATGGCCCGCAAGTGTTTCATCAACAATGTATTTCAAAAAGGTACTTGCTCTGCGGGCGCTCTTAAAAAGGCGGTTGCTGAGTATACTGTCGATCTCTTTCCTGATTTGAGTCTGGGAGGGGGTATCCTTCATATGCATCCTATTCCGGGGGCATCCTGTTAAAGGATTTGCTAAGATCAACTCCGCGTCTGGATTGTATCTGCTTCCAGATATAATACCATAATCCTCCGGCTATCCACACGGCAATATTTATTACAACCCACCAGGTTCTCAGCTCTTCAAATTCGTCATTGACAAAAAAGCCGATTAAAAGAAGTGTTGTTAATAACAGCGACAATATTCCTGCGATAGTTACGATTGGAATCTTTCCTAGTGTCCAATGCCGATATGGAGAAAGATTCCAGATGGTTCGTAATTTTTTACTGAATGGAAGTATTATGGCCGCGAAGGCGGTAAATGCAAACACTGATAACAACTGCATGACGCCGACAGACAAAGAGTGCTGTACTTCTGTGTAAACACTGAAATACAACAGGGCAAGTTGACTTAGTACCAGTAAAACTAACAATAATAATACGGGTTGTCCTTCACGCGTTTTATTTGTATTAAACCATCGGGGACCAATACCGTCCTTGCCCCAGGCCATTGCGGCGCGACTCCATGCTATATATGAGAAAACGACCCAGAGCCAGTTTGATGCAATAAACGCGAACCCTAGTAAAATACCTATACCCTTTTGAAAACCGCTGATCATAGCAGCCAGGTTTATGTAGTGCAGCCTAAAGGGGACATTAATATTATCTCCGCCTTTTTCAGCAATCCAGGCTAGAGCATGCATTCCTTCCCAGCCCAGCATCCTGCTGTATTCAAGACCAATCCAGAACATGAAAAAACCTGAAATAAGTGTCGTCAGAATCTGTGATTGAAGAATATTAACCCTTGGGTTTTTTATTTCTCCGGCTATGAAAATAACCGCATAGCCGTATATCATTCCCCAGCTTACCGGAAGCATCAGCCCCAGAGTGTTTTTCCAGTTCCAGCTGTCGGGGATGCCTCCCATTTCGGTTCCTGCAAATTCAACCATTTCGCTGAATCGCAAGGCGGAGCCTCCGGAAACGAAACTATCCCAGATGCTGATGAAATCCTGATGGCTGGTTCGTGAAAAGATGATTCCAACTACAGTAACTGCGATAAGTGAAATCGCAACAAGGGCCCGTTGTATTTTAAAGTAGTGTCTCATCCCCAAGAGTGCCGTCAGAAAGGCAGAGATATTTACCAGGCTTGTCCCAAGGTACAGTCCCCATCCGTTGTTAAAAAATGAGAAGGCGTTCTCCTCTGAACCTGTAATCCCTGCCAGCATTGGTACTCCGACCTGCCAGAACCAGGGAGCCAGAACACAGATCCAGGCCAGCATAATGAATGCACCGTTCCAGAAACTTATAATCATCGCAAGCATGGGGTGAAAAATCCTGGAATTATATACATATGAGCCGCCGCTTCGGGGCATTGTGCCTGCTAGAATACCCCAAACCAGAGCATAGCCGAAGAGGATTAGGACAAATGTCAGTATGTTGGCTACAAGGATGTTACCTCCCGGGAACCAAGCGAATCCTGATAGAGTCATCCAGATTGATACGGGCAGGGCATTATTCATTACACCGAAAAATGTGGCGTCAAGCAGACCCCCTTTTCTCTGCAGAGCGGGGCCATTTGGTGTAAGTTTCGGATAATTAGAGAATTCCATATACAAGCATGATCATATACTTATTGGCCTTGCTAATCAAGAAAAAAAGGGATGCAGCTGGAGTCTGAACCCCGGCAGCATCCCCTGCTGGTATAAGATATTGCTTTATTTAAACCTGATAACGTACTCTATCGGCTGA